>NZ_POTX01000007.1 GCF_003236305.1 Micromonospora endophytica
GGGTGAACCGGTCGGCTTCGGCGAGCCCGTCGGGGTGGGTTCGCCGGAGGGCGGCGGGTCGAGGCCGATCCGGCCCAGCGGCACCTGGGCCAACCCGAGCAGTGCCTGGGCGGTGGCCCGACGCCACTGGTCCCGGAAGTTCTCGCCGATCCCGTTCGTGACCGCCTCGGCCAGGGTGGCGGCGTGGTAGGCGATGGCACCGGCCTCCGCTGCCGCGGCGCCCCCGTTGCCGGCGGTGAGCTGCAACGCCGCCAGGGCCTGCGCGGCCCGCGCCGCCTCGGCGTCGCGTCCGGCCGCGGCCAGTGCCTGCCCGGCCAGTCCGGTGCTGTTGGAGTTCGCGCCGCTCGTCGGTCCCGATCCGCCGAACGATCCGTCGGCGCCCTGCTGCGCCACCAGCCAGTCCGCGCCGCGCTGCGCCGCCTCGTCGGCACCTGTGGCGTCGCTCGCGAGCAGTGCCTGCACCGCCATCGCGGTCGAGTCGACGTCGAGCGTGGCGTTGCGTTGGGCGTCGCAGGACGCCGACGGCGCGCCGTCGGCGTCGGGATAGAGCCGGAAGCCACCCACCGCGCACTGCTGCCGGATCAGGAAGTCGACGCTCTCCTGCGGTACGCCACCGCTGCGGACCAGACCCAGGACAGCAAAGGACTGGTCGAAGGTGTTGCTCGGATCCGAGCCACTTTCCGCGGTGGTGCGGCTGGTGATCCGACCGTGCTGGTGACCGCTGTCCGCCCCGGCGATCAGGCTCAGGGTCTCCGCACGCAGGTCCCAACCGCCGAAATCAGTGGGGTCGGCGCCGACGGCGGAGGCGACGTAGAGCAGCTTCGCGGTGGCACCGCCGTCGGTGAAGCCCGTGATGCCCCAGTCGTCGTAGCTGTTGTAGGACCGGACGTGCGCCGCGATCTGGGCCGTCGCCGCCTGCCGGGTCGAGCCGGCCACCCCGGTGGCCGCGAGGGCGATCGCCCCGTCGATGCTCAACCCCCAGTCCGCGCCACCGAACGGGCCCGGCAGCACCCCGTCGGCGTACTCGCCGGCGAGCCAGCGCGCGGCGTCACGCGCAGCGGCGGTGTGGGGCGGGGATGGCGCGGCGACCCCGCCGAGGGGTGTGGCCGCGATGACGGCGAGCGCCGTGGCGGTGGCGACGCCGAGACCGACGCCGACGCGCCGGAGTGCAAAGGTGGGCATGAGGGGTGCCTTTCGCAGAGCGGTCGGTGAAAGCTCTGGGTTCCGGTCGACACCGGCAGGTCAGGGGGCGGTGATGCTGGGTGCCGCACCGGCACCGAAGGACCAGCCCTCGACGCTGCCGGGGGCCGGGTCGTAGCTGCCCGCTCCCAGCGTGCTGTAGGTCCAGGCGGCACCGCTGCCGGAGGCGTGCCAGTACGACCAGTACGCACTGGCCGGCGGAGTGTTGATGCAGGGTTCGGTCGCGGCGGTCGGCTGCCCGTTGATCCGGCAGACGAAGGCCAACCCCCACCGTTGGGTACCGGCCACGGTGAAACCGGCGCCCTGGATGGCGGCCAGCCCGGTGGCCGGGTCACCGAGCGCGCAGCCGACCTGGACACCGCCGCCGAGCGGGCCGTAGTCGACCACCACTGTCACCCCGGACGTCCCGGTGCAGGCGGCGGCCTGCGCGGCTGGTGGAGACGGTTCGGCAGCGATCAGCCCGACGGCGACGACAGCCGCCGCCACGATGCTCGCGAGCCACCGACGGACGGGATTATGGACACGGGACATGAGCACTCCTTCGGGTGGAACGAGATCTGTCGCCGGTCAGTGGCAGGGAAAGGTGGGAGCGCCGGTGGTCGCGGTGGCGCGGGAAAGCTCTGCGTATCCGGTGCCGGTCAGCCCGAGAACGGCCTGGGCGGTGGCCCGGGTGGCGGTAGCGGGGTCGAAGACGCCGCCGTCGAAGTCGACAGCGCCCCGATCGACTACCGGTGCGGCGCAGCCGACCTGCAGACCGGCCAGGAACACCCGGGCCCGCGCCCAGGCCAGCGGTCGTCCACCGGCGCGCAGCGCCTGCGCCGCCAGACCGGTGCTGTTGGCGTTCGCGGTCCCGTCCGCGTTGGTGAATCCACCGTCAGCACGCTGCACGGAAACCAACCAGCCCAGCCCAGCCGCGGCATCGGCCCACCGGCCGGCGGCCCGCAACGCCTGTACCGCGACGGCGGTGGCGTCCACCTCGGAGACACAGACCGGCTGCGCCGGCAGCAGCGGATAACCGCCGTCCGGGCACCGGGTGCCGGCCAGCCATTCGGCGGCGACCGCCGGCACACCCTGCGCGCTGCGGTTCAACGCGAGAATGGCGAAGGACTGGCTGAACGCGTTGCTGAAGTCACCCCACGCCGACAGGTCGGCGAACCGGCCACCGGGCGACTGGAGCGACCGCAGCCGGGCGATGAGATCCACTCCCCCGACGTCGGTCGGGTCGCCGCCACGCACCGCGACGGCGAGGGCCAGCTTGGCGGTCGCGCCGGCGTACGCCTCGGTGACACCGTCACCGACGTACCCGTCCCGGACGTCCGGCCGGGTCACCCAGGCCAGCGCCCGCGCGCCGAAATCGTCGGCGACATCCGCGGCGGCGAACGCGAAGACCGCATCGAGGGCCAACCCCTGGTCCGGGTACGCGACGCCGTCGAAGACGGCCTCGAAGCGTTCCCCGTCGACAAGGTGGCGGGCCAACCAGCCAGCGGCCGCGTCCGCGCGGACGGCACCGGCCGGAACGGGGGCGGCTGCCGCCGGGGTGACGAGTGTGAGGGCGGCGAGCATGCCGCAGAGCAGAGCGGGCAGGCGGTGCCGGCTCAGGCGAACGACCATCGGAAGCGCCTTTCCGGCCCGGCGGTCGTCAGAAACCCGACCCGCCCCGGCGGTGCCGTGGCTGGCCGGCCTCCGACCCGTGGGCCACGACGGGTGAGGAGCAGGAAATCGCGGGTACGGCAGGTATTCGGGCTCGCCACCAGGAATGACCCCGGCGGCCTACCGTTGCGGGCCAGCGCCGGACTTCGACCGGACTTCCCCCGCACGCACACGCGGCTGTTCAGTTGTCGCGCCAGTCTCGTCCGCCCACCCGAGCACTGTCAATCCGTCACCCTGCACCACGTGCCGCGCCCACCGCAGCCAAGCGGACGCCCACCGCGATAGCCCCCGGGGGGAGCCGGCTCCCCCCGCAGTGGGAGTCGCATCTAGCGCCTGAGCAGGATGCGTTCGACCGATGACTCCACGAACATGTAAATATGTCTAGTATCTTTCGGACACTGAAGAGCGTGGCCACCAGCGTCACGCTGGTGGCCACGATCGCTGTCGTACCCGCATCCGCCGCCGCGCAGCCCGACGCGTCCGCCGGCGGTCTGGATCGCGCCGAGTTGCGCGCCGCACTCGCCGCGGTGCCCGAAGCCGGCGCGCCAGGCGCGCTGGCCGCCGTGCGCGACGGCCGGCACGAGTGGCGTGACGCCGCCGGCCAGGCTTTCCTGACCAAGCCCCAACCGATGAAGCCCGAGATGCGGCACCGCATCGGCAGCATCACCAAGACGTTCATCGCCACCACCGTGCTCCAGCTCGTCGACGAGGGCCGGCTGGGCCTCGACGACCCGATCGGCACGTGGCTGCCCGACCTCGTGCCGGGTGAACCCGGTGCCCAGGTCACCGTCCGGATGCTGCTGAACCACACGAGCGGCATCGGCAACTACACCAACGCGATGATCGACTCGTACGCGGCGATCAACCGGATGCAGGTCACCACGTACGCTCCGGCGGACCTGGTCGCCATGGGCCTGGCCATGCCGCCGACAAACGCCCCCGGCGCCCGCTTCAGCTACTCGAACACCAACTACCTCCTGGCCGGACTGTTGATCGAAAAGGTCACTGGCAACGGTGCGGCGGCCGAGGTGCAGCGGCGTATCCTGCGGCCACTGAAGCTCACCGGAACCTCCTTCCCCGGCACCGATCCGACGATCCGAGGCCCGCACGGTGGCGCCTACTTCGCCTCGTTCGGGGCCCGCGACCTCAGCGAGTTCAACATGAGCTGGGCGTGGACGGCAGGCGAGATGATCTCCACCACGGCGGACCTGAACACGTTCTTCCGGGCGCTGCTCCGCGGCGACCTGCTCAGCCAGGCCACCCTCGACGAGATGCTCGACGTGGTGCCGATGCTGCCGGACCTGCCCGAAGCCGCCGGCTACGGCCTCGGCATCTACTCGCTGCGGACCCCGTGCGGTGAGTTCTGGGGCCACGATGGAGCGGTCATCGGCCACCTGACGTACTCGCTGCACAGCCGGGACGGTACTCGCCAGGTGTCGTCCGGGATCAACCTCAGCCACTACCAGATCGGTCTGCCTGATCCGCACCCGATCGACATCGCCTGGCAGACGTTCCTGCTCACCGCGATGTGCCCGACCAGCGAGACGAACAGCCGCTCGGCCGAGGCAGTGCCGCAGCAGCTGCCCAGCGTGACCCGGATGCCGGGCAACGAGGCAACGGTGACGCTGCCCTGACCTGCCCGGACCGCCGGCCGGTCCCCGCCGTGATCCCCTGAGCGGATGCTGATCCGCTCAGGGGATCCGCTGGCCGGCGCGACCGGGTTCTCGCCACGTTCAGGGCTGTGCCTGCCGGACCTGCTCGAAGTGGAACTCGCGGATGAAGCAGTCCCGCGGCTGACCGACGGCGAAGAGCACACAGTCGACGACCGACCGCGCGGTGAGGTCGTGCTCCGCCTGCCGGGGCCCCTGTTGCACGAAGTCCGGTGGAAAAAGTGAGATCACGCGGATCCCCGCCGGCCGCAGCCGGTACGACAGGATCTCCGCCAGCCCGGCGTGGGCGTGTTTGGCGGCGTAGAACGCGGGATGCGCCGCCGAGCGGTGGTGCCCCGTCTCGCCGCAGGCGGAGATCATGTTGACGATGTCGGGCCGCGTCGACGCCCGCAGCAGCGGCAGCAGATGCCTGGTCACCAACATCGTGCCGGTGCCACCCGCCGCCAGCACCACTTCGATCTCGCCGTCCGTGGCGTCACCCAGATCGCTGCCGTCGAGATAGGACGCGCCGTTGTTGACGAGCACATCGAGATGGTCCGTCCGGTCGGCCAGCGCGGCGGCGAACGTCCGCACGGAATGCGGCACGGCGAGGTCGCAACGGAACGCCTCCGCCTGACCCGGCCCCCGCCTGTTGATCACGTCCGCGACGTGCTCGGCTGCGGAGAGGTCGCGGGCCGACAGGAAGACCTGTGCGCCACGCTCGGCGAAGGCCTCGGCCAGGAGTCGTCCCGTGTCACGCGCGGCGCCGGTGATGGCGACCCGCAGGCCGTCAAGATTCATGACCACAGGGAAACACCTGCACCCAGGTTGAGGTCAACCGGGCCTGCGGGAAAGCCTTGACGCGCCGACGCCCATCACACACTGTCAATTTATATCGACAATCTCCAATGCAATGGCACGGGAGGACTGATGAAGGGCTTCGCCACCACCGTCTCTGCGGCCCTGCTACTACTGACCACGGGCAGCGCGCCCTACGCCCCGCCAGCGGCCGACGCACCCTGCACCGGGCAGATCCACGCGAACCCGGGGTTCGAACGCGGCACCACCGGCTGGACCGCCGGCCCCCGCATCATCGTGCTCGGTGACCCGACCCGGCCGGCGCACAGCGGCCGCGCGTACGCCACCTTCGCCGGGCTGGACGTGACGCACACCGACCTGCTGCGCACCACGGTCACGGTGCCGGCCGACTGCGAGCTGACGGTCCGCTTCTGGGTCCGGACCACCACCACGGAGATCAGTCGCGGCGACTACCTCAACGTCGGGCTGGCGGTCACCGGGATCCCCCCGAAGACGAGATTCTCGTTGGCCTTCGACGGTGGGGCGCAGTGGCGGCAGTACAGCATGTCGACCGGGACGGCGACGACCGAGCGCACCGCGACCGTCAGTTTCCTCGCCAGCGAGACGGCCGGCAACGGCGTCACCGCCTTCGACGTCGACGACGTGACCTTCACGCTGAGCTGACCAGCGGAATTCGCCAGGTCGGGAAGCCAGGACACCACGCGCAGGAGCCAGGACACCACGCGTAAAGCGTCCTAGGAAGACATCCTGGTCTGGTCGAGGGACCGGCCGGAGCGCTACCGGCGGGCGGTAGCGCTCCGCTGGCGTGCCGACTCGTACAGCACGACGGTCGCGGCGGTCGCCGCGTTCAGGGAGCTGGCGGCCCCGGACATCGGGATCCGGACGAGCTGGTCGCAGGCCGCACGCCAACCGGAGCTGAGACCCGTGGTCTCGTTGCCGATCAGGGTCAGCGTGGGTCGGGTGAAGTCGTACTCGGCGACGTCCCGTGCACCGTGCTCATCGGTTCCCACGATGCTCATGCCGATGCCGTCGGCGCGGACGTCGGCGACCCAGGACAGCACGGCCTGGTGTGCGGGCACCCGGACCACGGGTAGCGCGAACAGCGAACCGGTGCTCGCCCGGACCGCCTTCGGGTCGTACACATCGGCGGCATGGCCGGTGACGATGACGCCGGAGGCACCGAAGGCGTCCGCGGACCGGACCAGGGTCCCGATGTTGCCGGGGCTGGTGGGCCGGTCGAAGACGACGGTGTGCATGGTCGGCCCGACCGGGATGCGGCTCAGGTCGTCCGCCGGCAACGCGACCACGGCCAGCAGCTCGGGAACGCTCTCCGCCTTACCTCCCAGCTCGTGCATCAGATCCCGGGAGACGGCGACCTTCTCGGCCCGGACCGTGTCCAGGACCTCACGGGCCCAGCTCGACAGCTGAGCGCTGCTGTCGTAGAGCAACTCCCGGATCTGCCAGCCGTGTTCGACGGCCATGGCGATCGGGCGTACGCCCTGCACGAGGAACTCGCCGCGGCGCTGCCGCTTGTTCCGGTTGTGCAGGAGAGCTTCCCACTGCTGGAACCGCGCATTGCGGCCACTGACCCGCAGACCCACCGTCGCCCCCGCCTCCCGTACCTCGGTCACCCGTGCCGCGACTGCCGCGGCTACCCGGCACTATCGTCGGTGCCACCTCCGTCCGTGGCGGCGGGGTCCAGTCCGAGACCTCGGCGGATCGCGATCTCCACAGGTGAGTACGCGCCGTCGGCCCGCTCCAGTTCGTACGGTACGGCCGGCATCAGTGGCGGCTGGGCCAGGAAACGCGGCCTCGTCCCATGGTGCGGCTGCGCCGCGTGCACCAGGAACGGATGACACAGGAAGACGTCGCCCGGTGATCCGGTGGCGAGGGCGAGCGGCCGGTGGTCGGACGCCGCCACCAGTTCGGGCGCGAGGTCCAGCACGCTCGCCCCCTCCTCGCCGTACTTCTCCAGCACCTTCGGCACGTCGAGGTGTGAGCCGACCCGGATCCGGGTCGGGGCGTCCTCCTCGCCGACCTCGCTGAACAGGAACAGCATCAGCAGCGCCCGGTCCCGGGAGCGCACATTCGTGAAGTGCCAGGTCTCGCCCTCCGGCAGATAACTGCCCTCGATGTGCCAGCCCGCGTCGTTCGGCTCCTCGTGGTGCGGGAAGCGCAGCGGGAACGAACCAAGCGAGTAGCGGGGCTCCCAGCGTCCCGCGCCGACCAGCAGGTCGTACGCGTGATGGAGAAACGGCGAGTTGGGTGCGGCGGCGAACGGCCCCTGGGCCAATCCGCCCACCCAGTGCACGGGCTTCGTCCACGTCGCCGGGTCGTCCGGGTCGCAGCCCGTCTCCCGCCACAGCAGTCGCGCGCAGTCCGCGGCAACCCGCGGCGCGACAGCACCCTCCAGTTTCACGAAGCCGTCGCGAAGAAAGCGGGATACCAACGTCGTGTCGTCCATGCGCCCATGATCAGGTGATCTCGGTGCCGACCACCCGACACTTCGCGCGCCACTTCTATCGGATGTGCGCCGAGGCGGCGCGAGAGGGGCCTGCGCCTACTCCCGCCAGCCGGTCAGCTCGACACCCTTGGCCAGTTCCACCCGGAAGCCCCACCCGATCTCACCGCTCTCCCCCGGCGCGAGCGACAGCCGCCAGGTCAGCTCACCCAGCTCGGTACGCTCGTCCGGCGGCGGCACGACTGTCGTCTCCCGCACCACCACCGCCTCGTCGCGCGACACCGGGAGCTGATCACGTACCTCGACCGTCACCGGGCGGGGCGTGTGGTTGTCCACGGTGATGCGGTACTCCACCTCCCGCCGCCGGGTCGACCCGAGCGTGGCCCTGGTCTCGGCACGCCGATGCAGCTTCCGCTGCACCCGGAGCCGGTCGTCCACCCCGAGCGCCAACTCGCTCTGCTCACCCGGTGCCCACATCGGCAGCCGGGTGGACGCGACGAAGTCGGCGTCGTGGAACACCGCAGCCGGGCCGGGCAGCAACGTGTGCGCGGAGGTGTTGCGTACCGTGGCCCGCAGATGCGCCTCGGCGGCGCGGACCGGTGCGGTGACGTGGTCCAGCTGGGCCGGCAGTTCCAGCACGGCGATGGTGGCCCGGTGCGCGGCGCCGTCGGCCGGCACCGCCACCGGCCGCGACGGTAGGTAGGTGGCCGCGCTGACCCCCTGCTCGACCTCGGCGACGCTCTCCCGCAGCTTCGGTCGGGCCGCCGCGGCACGGGCCGGGCCACCGGCCGGGGCCGCGGCGGGTGCCGGCATCCCGACCAGCGCCTCCGCCGCCATCACGCGCGGCGCTGGCGGCCGGAGCCGGTCGAGATACCAGGGCGAGAGTTCGGGTACGCCTGCCGTCGCCGCCGGCCGGGCGGTGGAGAGCCGAAGTTCGCACTCCGGCCAGTCCTCCCCGGTGCTCTGGCTGACCACCCCGAACCAGGTGACGGTCATGGTGTCGTCGACCAGCCGCAGATCGTAGGAGGGTTGCCACCGGGCCCCGTCCACCAGGTAGGTCAGCTCCAGCTCGACCTCGGCGTCGTCGACCTCCACGGCCACGATCACCTCGGCGGCCAGCCGGTCCGGCTCCCGCTTGCCGTGCGCGGCGTCGAGGTCGCGCCCGACCGCCGCCAACTCCTCCGTCAGCTCGGTGCGCCGCCGGGCCAGCCCGCGCCGCCGGGCACGCGAGTCGGCGAGCTGAGCGGCCACCGAGTCGGTGAAGGCGGCCACGTCGCTCGGCGCGGCGTCGCCGGCGGCAAGCGCACGGGCGTACGTGCCACCGGCCCGCTCGGCCAGCCGGGTGAGGAACTCCCCGCGCTGCTCCTCGATCCCGTCCGCGTCGTCGACCTCGGCCAACTCGTCGGCCAGCTCACGACGCCGCTGCTCCAGCCCGACGACCTGCGCGTCGGTGCTGCGGGCCTGCCGCCAGGTGGTCACGTCCACGCCGAGCACGGTGGCCGCGCCCCGACCGCCGACCCGGACCGAGTCCCGCCGCAGGCCGAGCGGGAGCGGCGCGACGCGCACCCGGTGCTGGCCGGCGGCCAGTCGGGTGCCGCCGCGCCGGGTGACCCGGGCCCGGTCCGGATAGACGGTGATCCCGACGACTGGTGCATCGATCTCCGCAGTGTCCACGGCGGCGAGGTTAGTCGAGGCGCGCCCGTACCCGCGGCAGCTAGTCGGTGATCACCGGCCAGGCGTAGGCCAGCAGGGCGCACGCCGCGCCGAGCAGGGCGAGCGAGACACCCCGGGTGGGCAGAGGCAACGCGGCGAGCACGAGCAGGATCACCGCGACGATATAGAGGAACGCCTGCACCGACATGGCAGTCTCCTTAGGAGTGGGTGGTGAGCGGTGTCACCTCTACCCCCGCCGTGCCGGTCGCGAAACCCGGCATCGCCACGGCCGCCGCGCGTATCGTCCCTGAGGGCTAGACGTTTCCTACGAGACATCGTCGTCCTGGCGCGGTGCCAGGAAGGCGAACCTGAACTTCCCGGTCTGCAACTCGTCGCCTGGCCGCAAAATGGCCTCCTCGGCCAGCCGCTCGCGATTCAGCCAGGTGCCATTCGTGCTACCAACGTCTCTGACCGCGAAGTCGACTCCCCTGGTGTTGATTTCGGCGTGTCTCCGCGAAACGGTATTGTCATCCAGCGCGATCTCGCACTCCGGATGCCGACCGATGATGATCCTCCGGCCCGGGATGAGTGGATACCAGCTTCCGCGAAAAGCGCCGTAACGGACGACCAACAATGCGGTGCCCGGCGGCGGGACAGGAATTGTCGGCAGGTCATGGACGTACTCGACGCTGCGCCACAATCCGCCGGTGGAGTCGAACAGGGGCTGCCCGGCCTCCTTCCAGCGACCCCACATCTCCTCTTGCAGGTTCTGCGCCACGGCACTCGTCGCCGGCACCACGCTGCCATCCCGCGATACCTCGATACCGGCGCGCCTGAGTTCCTCTTTGCTGATCTTTCCGGTTTCGGTTTCCTTCTTTTCTTTGTCCGCGGAGATCCACAGCTCGTGCACTCGGCGCAACGTGGCGTCCAGGTCCGGTCGCTGCACCGAACGCTCGACCAGAAATCGAACCAACACCTCCAGCTTCGACCACTTGGGCAACACCTTGCCCCGCAGGATGAGCGACACCAAGTCGTGGCTCACCGTGTCGGGGAAGTCATCGCGGCCCTGAATCGCTGAACTGATCACGCGAGTGCTGGGGTTGCCCGAATTCCGGTAGAGGTCGTGGACTTCCGCTATCAACGCCCGTAGCGGGCCAGGCGGAAGCTGGCCTTCGCCTGGCAGTTCGATCCCTGGCATGAAAACTCTCTCGTCCTCGCCACTTTTCGTCAGGCCACACCATCGGGCCGGCATGTCAGGTTCTGTAATTGATTGCGCGAATCCTGTCAGATTCTGGAACTCGCCGATTTTCGTCCCTGACTATGGGTTCTGCGCCGGATTCCCCACTCCGACACAGAGAAGGTGATACTCCATGACCCCCTCCAATTCCCCGGACCGCAAAAGGCTGACCCTTGCGGCCGCAGCCGTGCAAGGGGCGTTCGCCGGACTGGCGCGCGCCATCATCGGTTGGTTGATCGAGATCTACAAGACGGACAACTGATCCTAACGCCCAGCCAGAGGCTTGCTCGTCCTGGCTGGGCGTCTGTCCAGGGCCCGGCGCGCGTCGCCGTGTCCCGCATCGGCGGAACTGCCAGAATCGTGGTGAAGGACCGATGCCCGGGGCAAGGAGAATCATGAGCGACTGGAACGACAAGATCATCGCTGAGTTCCGCGCCAACGGTGGACAGGTGGGCGGTCAGTTCGCCGGCGCGCCGCTGCTGCTGTTGCACACGGTCGGCGCCAAGAGCGGCCAGCCTCGGGTGCACCCGATGATGTACCAGAAGGTGGAGGGCGGCTACGCCGTGTTCGCGTCCAAGGGCGGTGCTCCCACCAATCCCGACTGGTATCACAACCTGCTCGCTCATCCCCAGGTCCAAGCCGAGATCGGTACGAGCAAGGTCGAGCTGGTCGCCAGAGTCGCCGCCGGCGACGAACGGGACCGGATCTGGAGCGCGCAGAAGGACGCGTATCCTGGCTTCGCCGACTACGAGCGGAAGTCCGACCGTCAGATCCCTGTCGTCGTGCTGGAACCTGTGGCGTAGTCGGATCACGGCATGCCACCGCTGTCGCTGGTGACACCGGCGTCGTAGGCCCGGTTGGCGTCGCCGCCGTACCCCGCACCGCGGAAGTAGGAGCCTCGGCCCACACTGCCGGGCCGTCCGTTGATCAGGTGGACACCGGAAGCTCCCGGTCCGGACGCCGTAGCCTGGTGGCGATGACATCTGTGCGGGAATTGATCAGGGCGGTTCTCGCCGGGACCACCGACTACGAATCCGGGCTGGACGCCCTGACCGTCACCTCGTCGGCCGAGGTCGACCGGGAGTTGGTGACCGCGCGGGACGAGGCGTGCACGCGGCTGTGGCGGGGTGGGTGGCAGCCGGCCGAGTTGCACCGGGTGGTCGCCCGGCGGGGCCGGCCGCACCAGGCCGATCTGGTGACCGACGCGG
This sequence comes from Micromonospora endophytica, assembly GCF_003236305.1. GTDB lineage: Bacteria > Actinomycetota > Actinomycetes > Mycobacteriales > Micromonosporaceae > Micromonospora > Micromonospora endophytica. Next base: position 11,878 of record NZ_POTX01000007.1, read on the forward strand.
TCGCCGCGTACCTGCGGCTGTTTCCCCGGGCCACGGTCGACGAGCGGTGGCTGGCGCAGGCGGACAACCTCGACGCCCGGGTCTGGTGGACCAGCGACGCGGCGTACGTCGACGAACTCGCGGCCCGCTGGCGGCTCGACCGGGTGGCCGTACTCGATCTGATGTTGGGTCTGCTCGCCATCCTGGCCACGCTCCCGCCGATCGAGGTGCTCGTTCCCCCGCCGGGGTCCGCCGCCGCAGCTACCGACGGGGCGGGCGTCGTCGGATCGTCCCGGATCGACGCCCGGCTGCTGGACCGGGTACGCGCCCTGCTCGCCAAGGCGGAGTCGACGACCTTCCCGGCAGAGGCGGAGGCGTACACCGCCAAGGCCCAGGAACTGGTCACCCGGCACAGCCTGGACGAGGCGCTGCTGGCCGCCCGGGGCGGTGACGCGGTGCCGGTGGTGCCGTACGCGCGGCGCATCGGGGTGGACCACCCGCACGAGAAGGAGAAGGCGTCACTGCTCGACGCCGTCGCCCGGGCCAACCGTTGCCACACGGTCTCGTCACCGGAGCTGGCGTTCAGCACGGTCTTCGGTTTCGACACCGACATCGACGCAGTCGACCTGCTCTACACCTCGCTGCTGGTGCAGGCGCACCGGGCGATGGCCCGAGCCGAGCCACCGGGCGGCAAGGCCGGTCGCCACCGCCTGAAGGCGTTCCGCCGGTCCTTCCTGGTGGCATTCGCGGTGCGGATCGACGAACGACTGGCCACCGCCGCACGTCTGGCGTTGGCACAGGTCACCGGTGGGGGCGACGAGAACGGGGTGACCGACGCGGCCGACCTGCTGCCGGTGCTCGCCTCCCGGGACGAGCAGATCCGCGAGACCATGCGGCGGGTCTTCCCCCACACGATCCGGGCCCGGGCCAGCCGGGTGGACAGCCGCGAGGGCTGGGAATCCGGCCGGCAGGCCGCCGATCGCGCCACCCTCACCTGAGGAACCCGCCACCGGCCGGAGCAGCCATGCTGCTCAGGACAGCAGGGCCGGCCTCAGCTCCGCACCGAGATTGATCCCGCCCACCACCCGGTCACCGGCCGGGTCGTACACGTGCACCGTGTTGTTGCGGCGCATCAGTTCCCGTACCGACTGCGGCAGCGGCGGCGGATCCGGCAACGCCGCGTTGATCTCCCGGGCCGCCGCGATCAGCCGCATGGCCAACTCGGCGCCGTCGGTGTCCGGCCGTACCCGGCCGTACTCCCAACCGGCAGAGGTGAGGTCGAACAGCTCGAAGACGGAGGACAGGACCGGCTCGGGGTCGGTGGCCTTCACGACCCGAGACGCCCGATTTCCGATCACGGTGGCCGCCGCGACCACCTGCACGTACGGATGCAGGCCGCCCGGGGGATCGAACAGCGGCCAGCGCAGCTCCGACCCGGCCTCCCGCCACAACGGACGATAGTTGCGGCGATCGACCATCAGCCGGTAACCGGTACGCCGGTGCAGGTCGGCGGCTTGAGACAGCAGGTCTGTGTGAGCCTGGTCGGCGACCTCCCGCACGACCCATGTCGCGACGACGAGACCGTCCTCGTTGTCCAGCAGCTGCGTGATCGCCTCAATCTGATCGCGGGCGCGGAGCTGGACGCGGATGCCGAACCGATGCCGGACCTCCTGCAGCAGCGCCTCCTGTCGACCCGGATCGTGCTCGACCTGTCGCCCACCCAGCACACGCTGGAGCCACCCCATACAGCCTCGTCTCCGCAGCCATCTCAGAACGCGGCAATGTTAGCGCGCCGCCCCGGTGCGATCGGGTCCACGTGGCGCTGTCCCGAGAGTGGAGGATCAGGTGCTTATCGGACACGGTGGAGGGCCGCGTCGGTCACCGTCGTCCAACAATTGCGAGGCCCGATGCGACGGTCAGGTCACTTCGGACCCGACCGCCAGGCGATGTTGGCGGTGCGGGCGCAGTGCTTCGCCGTGCGGGCGCCAAGCTCCTTGCCCAGCACCGCCAGACGGTTGGTGAGGAAGAAGCGCGTGGGGCTGTCGTCCTGGTGGGTCAACTGGATCACGGCGTCTTTCCGGCCGATGCTGAGGGCTGTCCCGGTGTATCCCTGGGAGTAGGGCTTCAACTTGCTGCCCTTGACGAGGGCAGCCAGGGTGTCTGCCGCATACGCGCCCTGAGGACCTGCGGTCTGGCAGGCCTGACGGGAGCCGGGTATGGCGGCGCAATCGCCGATGGCGAAGACGCGCGAGTCGGTCACGCTGCGGAGATGTTCGTCGACCACGGCACGCCCCGAGGCGTCGACGCGTAGACCACTGCGCGCGGCCAACTCGGGAACAGCACCGAGGACGGCCCACAGCGTGAGATCCGAGCTGAACTCCTCGCCCGAGCCCAACCGCACAGTGGACGCGCCGGGCCCGGCCTCGTCGGGCCGAACCTCCTCCACGGTGTCCAGCTGCACCGACACATTCAGGCGCTCCAGGCCGGCACGCACTCGCCGCTGTGCCCCCTCGCCGAAGGTCGGTGCCAGGCTCTGTCCCACAAGCCGCACCCGCAGATCCGCACGGGCGCCCGCGATCTCGGAAGCGGTCTCGATGCCCGTCAGGCCGGCACCGATGACGGTGACCGTGCTGCCCGCCGGCAGCCTTCCGAGCGCTGCCCGGGCCTGCTCCGCACCCTCCCATGTGCCGATCGCGATCGTGCCCGCCAGCGGGCGGGTCGTGCTGCCCACGGCCAGGAAGAGGTTGTCGAACTCCAAGGAGTTGCCGGTCTCGAGAGTCACGATCCCGTCGCCGATCTTGTGCACCGAGGCCAGCCGTGACTGAATCCCCTCACGCAGCATCTCGGTAAGAGGGGTCGCCGCCCGTCCGGTGCCCGCGAGCTGCTGATGCAGCCGTACTCGCTCGACAAAATCGGACCGCGGGTTGACCACGGTGATCTGCGCCTCGGGCAGCTTCTTCGCCAGTCGATTTGCCGCGAGCGTACCGGAGTAACCGGCGCCCACCACGACAACCTTCATGCTCCGCCTCCTGGGTTGGAATGGCTCGTACCCGAGACGAGGTAGGCATTCCGGCCTGTGACACCTGAGGCATGTGACCTGAATCACAGGGCGCTCAACGCCCCGCCAACAGGGCTGACACCTCCTATCGGATTAGCCCCCACGCGCGGAACGGGCAAAGGGTTCGAGCGAACCACAAAGGGTCTCTTTACATCAAAATATGTGGATGTCGGAGCGCCCTTGACAGGCACTGTCGGGCTGAAGCAGCCTGGGAGGGAAGTTGCGCAATGGAACTTACTGCCGCACGCTTCACTCGATCTCCATCCACCAAAGTTGCTGCCGCAACAAAGGCGGACGGGAGAGCGTTGGTTTCTCACCAAGTTAATGCCAAGTCGGGGGGACGACATGGTTAAACTTTGTCGATCTGCGTCGTGCGCGGTCAGCGGACGCGCGCGCAGCCAGATAAATGACAGAGACAGCATTTGCAACTCTTGCCGGGAGCACCTCAAGAGCGACCTGCTACGCCTGCCGGGCCTCTATGAAGACTGCAATAAGAGCGCACGACAGGAATCAGTTCTGGCGATCCGGAAGGGGCCCAGGAAAAGCTCCGCACTTGACGCCATGAGCCCGGCAGCCACCGAGATCAGATCTTCGATTCGCAGCGTGCTCGCCTCTTGGGCCGGCCTCGTCGCCGCCGAACGCCACTTGAATCCGCCGGTCCGGGATGTCCCGACGCTCGCTCGCTTTCTGGCACTCCACGTCGCCTGGCTAGCGCGCCACGACGCCGCAGCAGACCTGGCGGATGAGGTACGAGAGCTCACTCGTACCGCCCGGAGCATCGCCTACCCGAATGGCACGAGACGGGTTCAGATAGCTTGCTGCCCCGACGACTGCGCCGGGCAACTCGTCGCTGTCATTCATCCGGACAGCACTTTCCAGGCGTCCGAGATTGTATGCACGAAATCCCCCAGCCATTCATGGCCAGCAGCGCAGTGGGCGCGACTCGCCCACAAGATCCGCGCCAGCCAGGGAAATCCCGCATGAATCGGGAGACCGTCGCGGCCGGCCTCAGGGTCGATGAAATCTCCACCATCTGGCGAGTCCCCAAGGGGACGATATACCGGTATGCACACAAGTACCGGTGGCGTCGCTACATCCAGAACGGCGGGACTTACTATCATCCCAACGATGTCGCCGCGACCTTCGACACTCTCAGCGAGAAGAAGGTCTGATCAGCGCTGAGTTCGAGAACCATCCGGGCCGGAAAAAAGGAAGTGCCTTCCGATCAGGAGAGCTGGGACCAACCGAGAGTCCAACTCCTGTCGGAAGGCACTTCCTTGAACAAAGGCCACCCAGTATTCGGAAGAATTCAACGGCCGGCGCGGGTAAAGATGATGGCTTCGACGATCACGTGTCAGGGTTGGCGTGTCTCTGGAGTGGCAGAGTTGGTGCGATGCCTGGTCTCGGTGAACTCTCGGTTGAGCGCCCAGGCATCAGCGACCGGCCCGACGTGACGAAGCTTGTCCGGGTTGATGACCGAGCAGATCTTCTGAATCCGCCCGTCGAGAACGTCGAGCGTCAGAGCGGTGAGGACCTTGTTCTCCCGATCACGGAAGATCGCCCCCGGGTTGCCGTTCACCTGGCGTTCCTCCAGCTCCACACCGATGCGGGCGAACCACGGGAAGATCGACACGAGCAGCCGGGCCACGCTCTCCACACCGACGACGTCCCGGCCCAGCTGCGGCGCCTTACCGCCGCCGTCGCCCACCATCTGCACGTCGGCTGCCAGCAGTTCCCGTAGGCCGTCGACGTCGCCCTCGCGGAGCGCGTCGAAGAACCGCGCCGCCAACTCCTCGCGTGCGCGCCGGTTCACCTCGAACCGCGGACGACCGGCATCCATGTGACGTCGCGCCCGCACCGCGAACTGACGGCACGCCGCCTCGGACCGCCCGACCGCGGAGGCGATCTCGCGAAAGTCGAAACCGAACACCTCGCGCAACACGAAGACTGCCCGCTCCACAGGACTGAGCCGTTCGAGCAGCAGCAGGGCGGCCATCGACACCGAGTCGGCCAGTTCCACCGCCCGCGCCGGGTCCTCGTACGGATCCGCGAGCAGCGGCTCGGGAAGCCACTGCCCCACGTATTCCTCACGCCGGACCCGCGCTGATCTCAGGACATCGATCGAGATGCGGGTGACGACAGCCGAGAGGAACGCTTTGGTCGATGTGGGTTGCGTCTCGGTGGCCTCGTAGCGCAGCCAGGTCTCCTGCACCGCGTCCTCGGCCTCACTGACCACCCCGAGAATCCGGTAGGCGATCGCGAACAGCAGCGATCGCAGCTGCTCGAACTCCTCTGCCTTGGTCACGCGAACTCCCTAGAAGCCTAGCCGCCGGCGAAGCGTTCCGATGTGAATCGTAGTCGGCCCGTGCATCGGAGAGCCGGCTACGGCAGTGCCGTGCCCGGCTCGCCGGAGCGGAGGTCAGTGCGCCAGCTGTTCGGCACGCAGGCGGCCATCGGCCACGGTGTCCTGTGCACCGTCGTGCCGCAGTGCCAGCAGATCCTCAGCGATGGTCCCGGCGATGTGGCGGGCATTCAGTCCGTGGTCGGCGAGCAGGGTGGCCCGCTTGCCCTGGTCGAGGAAACGTTGGGGCAGGCCGAAGAGACGTGTCGGAAGGTAGCACCCCTGCTGGTCCAGCCCGTGCCGCACCGCGCTACCGACACCGCCGGCGCACCCGTTGTCCTCGACCGTGGCGACCAGGCGGTGCTCTCGCGCGAGTTCCAGTAACCGACGTGGCACGGGTAGGACCCACCGTGGGTCCACGACTGTCACCCCGTAGCCGTCGTCCACCAGACGGCCGGCCGCCTCGAGACAGATCGGCGCCATCGGCCCGACCGCCACCATCAGCACGTCCGCCCGCCCGGAGCGGAACAGCACATCCAACCCGTCGTCGGTGTCCACGGCCGCGATGTCCGGACCGGTGGCACCCTTCGGGTAACGGATCACGGTGGGTCCGTCGTCGACCGCCACCGCCTCGGCCAGGGCGCGACGCAGCGAGGCGGCATCGCGAGGGGCGTTCACTCGTACGCCGGGAACAAGCTGGAGCAGCGACAGGTCCCACATGCCGTTGTGCGACGGCCCGTCGTCGCCGGTGACGCCGGCCCGGTCGAGCGCGATGGTGACCGGCGCGCGGTGCAGCGCCACGTCCATCAGGAGCTGGTCGAAACCACGGTTCAGGAAGGTCGCGTAGACGGCCACGACCGGATGCAGGCCGCCGAGGGCGAGGCCGGCCGCCGAGGTCATCGCGTGTTGTTCGGCGATTCCGACGTCGAAGGTGCGCTCCGGATAGCGCCGGGCGAACTCACTCAGCCCGGTGGGTTCGAGCATCGCGGCGGTGACCGCCACGATGTCCGGCCGGGTGGCAGCCAGGCTGACCAACTCCGCACCGAACACCGAGGTCCACGACGGATACGCTTTCGCGGCGGCCGGCTGCCCCGCTCCCGCAGACGAAGGGCGAACCACGTGGTGGCGGTCCAGTTCGTCTTGTTCGGCAGGTAGGTGACCACGCCCCTTCTCGGTGATGCAGTGCACGAGCACCGGGCCGTCGAAACGTTTGGCGCTGGCCAGAGCGGCCTCCAGGGCCGCGAGGTCGTGGCCGTCCACCGGGCCGACGTACTTGAGGCCCAGATCCTCGAACATGCCCTGCGGGGCCAACACGTCCTTCAGCCCCTTCTTCACGCCGTGCAGCACCTCGTACAACGGGCTGCCCACCACCGGTATGTTCGGCAGCTGGGTCTGGACTCGTTCCAGGAGACGCTCGTAGCCGGGTGCGGTGCGGAGTGCGGCCAGGTGAACCGCCAGCCCACCGATTGTGGGCGCGTAGGAGCGCTCGTTGTCGTTGACGACGATGACCAACGGGCGGTGCCTGGCCGCAGCGATGTTGTTCAGCGCCTCCCAGGCCATGCCGCCGGTCAGCGCCCCGTCACCGATCACCGCGACCACCGCCCGATCTGTGACCCCGCGCAGCTCGTACGCCTTTGCCAGCCCATCGGCGTACGACAGTGCTGTCGATGCGTGGCTGTTCTCGATCAGATCGTGCTCCGATTCCGCACGCGAGGGATAACCGGAGAGCCCCCCGGGCTGACGGAGGGTGTCGAAGGCCGCCGCCCGGCCAGTGAGGATCTTGTGTACGTAACTCTGGTGACCGGTGTCCCACAGCAACCGGTCACGAGGAGAGTCGAAGACGCGGTGCAGGGCCAGCGTCAGCTCGACCACGCCGAGGTTGGGCCCGAGATGCCCGCCCGTACGGCCGACCTTCTCCACCAGAAACCGCCGGATGGCGCCAGCAAGCTGCTCGGCCTCGGCCAGCGTCAGGTCACGCAGGTCACCAGGGCCGCTGATCTCCTCGAGTTGTCGCATCGGTCGTCCTTTCCGCTGAGCGCTCGCAGGCGGTTTCCGCGCGGGCGGCGGGCCGGGTCACCACGGCCCGCCGCCGTGACGCATGTGATCAGCTCTGGGCGGTGCCCTGGATGTACCCCTGCACCCACTCGTAGGCCAGATCGCCGAACTGCGCCCCGAACGGGATGGAACGCTCGACGGTCTTGGCGAAGTGCACCCCGCCCCACACCCGGCTGGTGGCGCACTTCTGCACGAAGTCGGTCCAGGTGGGGAAGTGCAGCTCGATGTCGGTGGCCGGGGTGATCCCGGGCTCCACCAGGGTCGAGCCGGCCGCAACGTGATGCCGCCAGTTCAGCACGTCGGAGCCGAGGAAGCGCCGCGTCGCCTGCGCCTCCGCCGAGCAGAGCGTGGTGGACCCGGACGGGTACTCGGGATGGTCACCGACCTTCAGGTAACTGACCCACTCGTTGGCCGGAATGTCGTTGACCGTACCGACGCCCGGTCCGCCCCACGCCCGGACCTTGGTGCGACCGTAGACGTGGTTCACCGCGCTGAACGGCCGCACCGTGTCGTACACGGTCTTCTGGTGCCAGGCGGCGATCAACGCGTCGTAGATCGCCACGGAGTTGGTCATGAACAGGTGGACCCAGCCGTCCAGGTCGAGCTGGCCGTGGGCGAGGGCAGCGGCGTTCACCGACAGGCCGATGCCCAGGAGCTTGTTGTCGAAGAACTCGGCCATCACCTTCTGCTCGGCGGTGAGTGCGGCCGATGCCTCCAGGATCTCGTTGACCGAGCGCTTGTAGTCCTGCACCCGGGTGTGGTCGGAATGCTGGGGTGCGGCGATCGTGAACTGGCGTGGGTCCCGGTAGGTGTGCGGCTTCACCAGTCGCATCTGCGGCGTGATGAACTGCTGGACGGTGAAGACACCCAGGTCACCCGTTGCCGGCCCGAGGCGGCGGCTGTGCGGGCCGAGCTGCGGCTGCCACCGCGACGGATTGGTCAGCCTGTAGGCGGTGTTGACCGGCTGGTAACCGGTGTAGTCCGCGTAGGGGACCGGGTTGTACTTGCGGCCCCCCTCGTTGCCCAGCTGGTTCATCCCGTCCTTGAGGGCCACCGCGACGATCGCCTTGCCGGCGAGGTTGCCGATGCCGACCGGGCTGGTCTGGTCGGACGAATTGTCGTCGGGGTTGAGGCCCAGCGAGGTCAGCATGGCCCGGAAGAGCGGCTCCCGGTGCGGCAACACCCCCTTCATCACCTGGTACGAGGCATGCAGGGCGGCGATGTTCTTGTTCCGGTTGGTGGTGGACTCGCTGGATGGGCGGCGGCCGAGCCGGGAGTGCACACCGACGGCGGTGGGGTGGTACGGCGCCACCGCGTCGAACCAGGCCGTCGTCGTCAGATGGGTGACCCGGGCCAGGTGGGTCACGTCCATCGGAGCGATGACTTCCTGCACCAGGGAGCGGTCGTTCTTCGCGATCAGATCGCGGATGAAGTTGTCGGTGTCGAGGTTGAAGTCAGGCGCCGGAGGTGGTGTTTGGGCGGTGGTGGCTGGACCGGCGGCAGCCGCTCCGGTCGTGCCCAGAGCGGCCAGCCCCACGGTCGAGGCACCACCGACGCCCGCTAACAGCAGCGACCTGCGCCGTAATGAAGAACCTGAGGCGGAAGAACGCTCAGAATTCGACATGAACCTGCCTTTCAAGGAGTTTGATAAACAGTCCGAGGCGCAGCCGTATGAATGGCCTGGCACCCCGGAAATCAAGGATTCGATGCAAGGATGGCTTTCAGAGCTCTTCCTTGTAGAAGGCCATCCACATCTTCCGCATCAATGGCGATGCCTGGTAGTACGATGCGACGTCCAGGCACTCCCCCTCGGGAGTCCACTTGACGCCGAACAAGTTTATGGACGCACCACCGTACGAGTGGGGCGCGTTCCTGACGAATTTCTCGATGTGCGGCCCGAGGCGGTCGGTGATGGCCGGCGGTGCCGCGGCGAGCAGCCCGCGTCCGGGCGCCGGGGCGAAACAGACCCGCATGATCCCGGGTGTGTCCCAGCCGATGGTGACATTGACCCGGAAGGAACGGGCAGCGAACTCCACCAACGCCTCGTCCGGCTCCGGCAGCCCGATCTCCCTGAGAAACGATCGGATACTGGCGGGGTCGAGACTCGCGGGGGAAAGCCGGGTGAAGTACGCGTTCATCGTCCGCCGCCGGTAGTCGATCGCGATCATCGCGACCTCGTGGAAACCGTGTCGAGCGAGCAGATCGGCGTTTGCGGCGAGTGCCGGCGGCATCGACGGGATATCGGTCAGCTCGCGTACGGTCCGTAGCTCCAGCGGAAAGTGCGCGTACACCTTCTTGAAGCCGCCGGCGACGCCGCAATCGATCATGTACTCGCTGATCGGGTACCGGTCTCGGAGATCCGACAGCAGGTTGTCGACAGGGTGACCGGTCGGCACGACGAAACCGTGCGCCACGGCGACTCCGTACGGGTCGTCGCAGCCCGACGCGAACGAGATGGTGTAGTCGAGCTCCCCCGCGTTGCGCTCACCGGTCTGCACCGTGAACACGATTCCGGCTTGGGCGAGCACATCCTGGTACGCGGTCAGGATCGACCGGAGCTTGTCACCCGAACCGGTCGCGTTGACCAGCTGGGCAGATTCTTCGATGGCCTGGTACACGCCGTCCACGGCCGCGACGTCGGACACGCATCCTCCAGATGTCGAACTGAGTGTTGTCAGTGGGTCTTCGTCGCACACAGAACGGCTTGGACGGGGATGACGTCCGGGGGCACCGCTGCGGAGTCCTTCGTGACCGTCTTCGTCACCTCGAAGCCGCATTCCACCAGCCACCTGCGATAGGTCGACAGCTTCTGCGGACCGCCCTGACCCATCGTGGCGCCGATGAAGAACGCCGGGAAGAAGTCGACGTTGTAGTTGGTGGAGTCGCGGATGTCCTCCGGATAGACCGGGACCATGATGTTGACCTGCCCACCAGGGGCGAGTGATCGGTTGACCGCCTGAAGGATGCGGAACACGTCATCCTTGTCGAACATGTCCAGGAAGTGCTTGATCAGCACCACATCGAAGCCCTCGGGCACCCCGTCAAAGACGTCTCCGCCGATGAACGAACAGTGCTCCTCAACTCCCTGGAGTTTGAAGTTCGCCAGGCATTCCGCTTCTTTCTCCGGCAGGTCGAAGGTGGTCACCCGCAACCCGGGAGATGCCTTCATCCGATACGTGTTGATCGCCCCGAGGCCGGTGTTGCCGGCGAGGTCGAGCACCCGCGCTCCGGACGGAACGTCGATCACCCCGAAGAACCAGGGATCGATGTTGGCCGTGACGGTGTCCATCAGCGTCGCCCACGCCTCGCGCAGGTCCCGGTGTTCGGCGACGGCGCCGTACAGGGTTCCCTGGTAGCCGTAGAGTTCCTTGAGCCCCACCAGGGTGCCGCTACGGGCGCTGTCGGTCAGGTGGAACAACTGACGAAGCGCGACAACCTTGATCATGTTCATGTAGGTGAGCGCCCGCCGGAGGTCCTTCTCCGGCACCTCCGCGAGCCCGTCGAGGACGTAGGTTCCGGCGCCCTCGTCGTACCCGACGAAACCCTCCTTGACGAGCAGGTGCAGGAGTTGTTCCACCGCGTCCGGCTTCGCACCGACCACCTGGCCCAACTCGGCAGCGGTGCGGCCGGGCCGATCGCGCAGAGCATCGACGACACCCAGCTCGAAACAGGAGAGCAGGGTCATGAATCGGGTGGGTCCGACCATGTATTCGCGGAATCGCGCAAGTGTCTCTTCGGGTTTCATGCCGTCGTCTCCTTCGAGCCAGGTGTCCGGGTGGCCGATGTGTCGGGCTGGTGGTCGGTCACGCTCAGTGCTCCGCCTGCTCCTGAAGCCGACGGGCCAGTTCGAGGCGTTGCACCTTCAACGTGGCGGTCCGGGGAAGTTCGGCCTGTGGGATCTGCACCGGCGCGGCCAACTGCGGAAAATCGGTGACGGCCCCGTACCAGCGGTCCTGGTCCAGCGGTCGGTCGTCGACCGTGCACACCACAGGTACCGGCTCCGACTTCGGACCCCGCACCACGACGAGTTCGCTGAGCTCCCCCAGCTTGCCCAGTACGGTGTCTTCGACCTCCAGGACGCTGCGTATCCCGGCGATCATGTCGACCTCCCGGTCGTACATGTGCAGGCAGCCGAGTCTGGTCCGGTATCCGATGTCCCCGGTGCGCCACCAGTCGCCGAACCTGTTGGTGTCGTAGCGGTCCTGCTCGGCGAAGTAGGTCTTCGCCAGGCCCGGCCACGCGACCTCGATGAAGCCCGGGTTCGACTCGGACGGTGGCTGCCCGTCCCGACTGACCACGCGCACCCTCGCGCAGCCCGGCATCTCCCAACCCACGCAGCGGCCGTTGGCCCGGTGGGCGGACCTGCGGAAGTAGGCCCGACCGACCGCCGGGCCGACCTCACTCTGCCCGTAGATCTGGAAGAAGAGCGCACCACGCCGCTCGGAGGAGTTCGTCAGTCGGCTCATCGTTCGGGGATGCATCGCGTCGAACGTGCTGCTGAAGTACTTCACCGACGCGAACGGCCTACGAGGATCATCGGCGAGCCCTTCCCACTCCATGAAGGAGTTGGGGACCGCCTCGATGAACCCGGGCTGGTTCTTGAGGAAGAACTCGGCCACCCGGTCCGGATGCGCGTCGTTCATGAGCAGCACCGGCATCCGCTTGTAGAGGGCCAACGCCATCGCCGCGAACATCCGGGAATGCACGAAGGAGATGTGAATCGCGACCGTCTCCCGCCTGCGCATCAACGCCAACAGGCGCCACTGGGGCACGAGCCGCTCCGCCATGGTGCGGGGCGTGTGCACGACCAGCTTGGGCACGCCCGTGGTGCCGGAGGTATGAGTGATCATGGCGGGCTCGTCCCGCTGCCGGCACACCGGCGGTACGCGGGGAGCGCCCGCGAGCTCACTGAGCGAGACCACGGCGGGCCGGCTGCCGCGAACGATGACGGTGCGACTCGCCAGGGTGCTCACCGCCACGTCGCTCAGCACGTCGAGCTTGTGCAGATCGGTCAGGAGTGTGGGCTGGTCCAGCCGGCCCAGCAGGGCGGCGACGGTCGACGCGTCCAGCGCGGGAGACAACATGACGGGAACCGCGCCGATCCGCGACGCGGCCGTGGCCAGAACCCAGACGTCGGAGTTGGCGGTCTTGTAGATGACGACCTGGTCACCGGGGCGGACCTCGGCCGCCCAGAGTCGGCCGGCCAGGTCGTCCACGTGGTGGGCGAGTTCGGCCACGGTCAACGACCGTCCCGCCTCGGGCAGAACGTCCAGGTCGTGATCGAGGGTGAGCCGGGTCGAACCGTCGACGGCGGCAGCGAACTGCGGCACCATGCCGAGGTGGAGGCCACGCTTCTGAGCTGACCTGAAGGCCACAGAACCGTTCATCGAGACTGTCTCCTCTTGCATTCGCGCGGTCGCCTCGGACCTGGTGGGCCGTCACCGACCGGGTGACGTGGAAAGAACGCGACAGCAGACACCGGACGCGCGAGCGCGTCCGGTGTCTGCGGTGTTCGGGTGTGTGCGGTAGCGCCGTCAGGCGACGCGGCCGGCCTTCAGCGCGGCAGCCGTCTCCACAGCGCGGCGGGCCTGGTGTTGCGCCGCTTCCCAGGCCACTTCCCCGGGCGGACCGTCGGCAGCCACATGCGAGGTGCCGTACGGGTTGCCCGACTTGAACTGGACCGGAGCGGTGTAACCGGGGGGAACGATGATGCCGCCCCAGTGGTAGAAGACGTTGGCGAGAGCCAGAATCGTCGACTCCTGACCACCGTGCGGCGTGCCGCTGGCGGTGAAGGCGGAGTACACCTTGCCCGCGAGCCGACCCTGCCGCCACAGGGCACCGGCACCGTCGATGAACGCCTTGAGCTGGCCCGCCGGGTTCCCGAAGCGGCTCGGGGTGCCGAACAGCACCACGTCCGCCCAATCCACGTCGGCGAGGCTCGCCTCGGTCACCTCGGCGGTCTCCTGGACGTGCCGAGCCCAGGCCTGGTTGGCGTTGACCGCTTCCGACGTGGCGGTCTCGGCGACCTTGCGCAGCCGGACCACGGCACCCGCCTTGTCCGCTCCCTCCGCAACGGCTTGGGCCAGAGTGTGCACCGTCCCCGTCGCGCTGTAGTAGATGACGGCCGTGTTCACCGGTTTCATAGTCAGCTTCTCCTTGTCGCGGAGCTACGGGAGGGCGAGGGCGGCAGCCTCCGGCAGGCGGTCGGCGGACTCGGCAGCCGCCGCCAGTACGCCGGGCAGCCACGGTGCGTACCCGTCCGGATGGTCGGCCAGTTCCCCGCGCAGCCGGTCCGGCGCCAACCAGCGGACGCCGGCCACCTCAGCCGGATTCAGGGCCAGCCGGCAGTCCGATGACACCCGGCCGAGCAGCACGTGGTCGTACTCGTCCTCGACCCGCCCGGTCTCCGGGTCCTCGGCCCGGTACCGGTACACCCCGGCCGGATGCAGCGTGGTCAGTCGTACCCCGAGCTCCTCGACCAGCCGCTCGGTGGCCGCATCGGACACGCTCTGTCCGGGTGCCGGATGGCCACAGCAGGCGTTGGCCCAGCGCAGGGCGAACCGCGTCTTCTCCGCGGCGCGCTGCTGAATCAACACGCGACCGAGGTCATCGATCAGCAGCACCGAGAATGCCCGGTGCGTCCGGCCGGGCGCGGTATGGGCCTCGGCGACCGTGCAGGAGCCGGTGGCGTTACCGGCAGTGTCCACGAGTTCCACCAGTTGCGATTCGCGAGCGAGCACGCCGTCGGTCCCCCGCTTCTCGACAGCACCGCGGTGGCTGTCGGCGCCGAGTTCCCGATCCACCAGGATGCCCGCGGCACCCACGTAACTCTCCGGCACCAGTAGTCGCTTGATGTCGCCGTCCGTCAGCTGCTCGGCCACCTCCGGCACGGCAGCCAGGACGTCCGCCAGCGAGCGGCCGGTCTGATCCGCCTCGATGGACGCCTGGCTGAGCAGTTCCTTCGCGCGGGCCTTGCCGAGCATCGGGGCCAGCACGATCGACACCCGTTCGGAGACGACCTGGCTGCCGGTCAGTGCGAGATTGTCCCGCATCCGTTCGGGCCGGACGATCAGGCCCTCGGCCAGTTCCACAGCGGTGTGCGCCGCACCTCCGGCCAGCCGCAGGCACTCACGCAGCAGTTGCCACTCGGCGTGCCAGGTGCCCGCCGACCGTTCGTCCTCAGACACCAGGCACTGCACGACGCCTGCGGAGAGGACCGGCACCTGGAGCGCGGCGGTACGCAACATGGTGGCGAGCACCGGATTGCGTTTGTGCGGCATGGCCGAGGAGGCACCCCGCCCTGCCACCGTGGGTTCGGCGACCTCACCGACCTCGGTCCTGGTCAGCACCTGCACGTCGACAGCCAGTTTGCCCAGGGCGCCGGTGACGAAGGCCAGCACCGCGGCGAGATCGGCCATCGGGGTCCGCAGCGCGTGCCACGGCAACGGCGGACGAGCCAGGCCGGTCTCGGCCGAGTAGGCGTCCAGGAGGCGATCCACGTAGTCGTCCGGCGCGGGTCCGTCAGCGCTGTTCTCGGCGAACTCCAGGTAGCCGGCGAGGGTTCCCGCGGCCCCACCCAACGACACCGGCAGGCCGCCGTCGAGCACTGCGGCGACCCGGTCCCGCGCGTCCAGCAGCAGCCGGCGCCAGCCGGCCGCTTTCAGCCCGAAAGTGGTGGGAACCGCGTGCAGAGCGAGGGTACGCCCCGCCATGACGGTGTCCCGGTGCCGGCCGGCCAGGACCGCCAGCGCGGCGGCGGCCCGGTCGAGATCGGCGTGGATCAGCCTCAGCGTCCGGGCGGCGACCAGCATCGCCCCGGTATCGAAGATGTCCTGGCTGGTGGAGCCGTGATGGACGTACATGGCGGCCTCTGGTGCCTCGGCCGTGACCACGCGGGTGAGCGCACGAACCAGGCCGACCACCGGGTTCGCGGTTTCCCGTGCGGCCACTGCCAACTCGCGTACGTCCAGTCGGTCGGCCTGGGCGGCGCGGGTGATGCCGGCCGCCGCTGCGGCGGGCAGCAGCCCGACCGTGGCCTGCGCCCGGGCGAGGGCCGCTTCGGCGTCCAGCATCGCCTGCAGCCAGGCGACGTCGGAGGTGGCCGCCTCGGCGGGCGTACCGGCGCGGACCGGGGAGAGCAACCCGGCGTCCGGCCCGTACCCACCTTCCGCGACGTGCTGCGGAATCGACTCCGTCATGCGTTCACCTCGATGCAATCGGTTGGTAGCACACCTACACCGTCTGTCGCGGTCCCGCCGCGCGCAGCGCCTCCGACCAGTGCGAGCACGGCGCGGGCGATAGCGTCCGAGTCGGCGAACGTGACGGAGTTGACACCTGGACGGGGCCCGGCGGCGGTCACCCAGTGCACCGCCTCGGTGGGCACACCATAGGCGAACCGGCGCGGGTGAACACGCCCTGCCGCGTCCAGGATCTGGTAGGGCTGCTCGGTGACAGCCAATCCCGTCGTCTCGTATCCGGTGCCGTCGGCGCACCTGATCCGATAGCTGGTGGCCTGACCACTCCCGAGCAGGTCCGCCAGCAGTGGATCGGCGCAGCGTGCCAGATCCGGCGCGGGCAGCCGCGCCTCGATCAGGGCCGTGGCCGACACCGGTGGGCCCGGCACCAGGTCGGAGTTGACTGTGAACACCTCGACGTCGGGATCCTTCCCGGAAGGTGCGCGCAGCCGGATCTCGGGGCCGAGCACGTCCACCACGCCCGCCACGATCAGTGCGCTCAGCTCCTCGATCCGGGAGGCCGGCGGTCCGATGGACAGAAAGGCGTTCAGCGGTGTGTACCAACCCTGGAGGTCATCCCGGTAGGAGTTGCCCTCCAACCTGCCGTGGTCGACGGCCAGACGAATCTCGTTTCGCAGATCACGCAGCACGTCAAGCGCGGCCTTCACCGGGCTGTCGACGTTACCGGCACGTGCCTGACGTACGTCCTCGGCCAGGTGGTCGAGCAGCCACGCGCGGAACTCGGCGGGGCCGGTGAACACCTGACCCCGGTACGGTCGGGCGATCGTCTTCCAGTCCCACCTGTCGGCCGGAGCGATGTCGACCTCGGTCAACAGGCGAGCCTCGGCGACAGGCCCCTGCGCGGTGAGGTAACGCGGTACGAACTGTTCGCGATCCGACCCGCGTCCCCGCGCCGACAGCAGGGTGCCGTAATAGACGCTCTCCACCTCCTTGGCGATCAGCGGCCACAGGTCGGTGCGGAAGCACAAACCGCCGGTCGCCACGCTGCGCCGGTGCAGCCGGGCGACGGTCTCGGTGGTGAGCAGCCGCGGTTCGTGCCGGCCGCTCGTCCCCTTCTGGTTCTCCCCTCGGGCGTGGTACGGCACACCGCGCCGGGAGCCGGCCACGATGCGCGGCTCACGGCCGGACGGCCGGTAGCGCAACACCTCACCACTGCGCTCGAAGACACCGCCGCGCCCCGCGGTGAGCAGGGCCACCACGTCGAAGAAGGTGAGCCCGAGCCCTCGGACGAACACCGTCTCGCCCGGCTCGATCACCGACAGGTCGACATCGGCGGGATTCACCGGCGCGATGTAGGTCAGGCCACGCGTGGCCGCCGCGCCCGCCAACGCGCGTTCCTCCTGGGTGGGCGCGGCCGGCAGGTGGCCCAGGGACAGCACCACGGCGTGCAGACCGGTCAGTACGCCGCCGTCCGACAGACGAACGCACTGCAGGCGCCCGGGCCCTGGTTCGTCGGACAACGCCACGGCGCTGGTGCGGTGCTCGACGACGGTGACGTGGTCGGGTGCGTCGGCGATCATCCGGCGGAAGGCGTCGGTCAGGTAGTCGCCGTAGAACGCGCGGGTGGGAAAGTCGTCCGGGCCGAGGCGCCGCGCCTCCGCCAGAGTCTCGGCCGAGAACCGGGCGGGTAGCTGCGGCCGATGCGCGTCCGAGGCGAGGCCGGTCGCCCACTCGTACAGGCTGGGTCCGGGTCGTACCGGGCCGTTCATCAGCACACTGTGGTCGGTGTAGATGCTGACCTGCGAGGCCACTGTGTTCATCAGCAGGTGCCGCGACTGCCCGGTCCGCCAGACCCGGCCCGGGCCTGGCGGGTACGGGTCCACGAGGTGCACGGTGACCGCCTCGTGGGCCGGGGAATCGTGCTCGTTGGCGGACAACCGTTCGAGGACGGAAAGCCCGCGGGGTCCTGCCCCGATGAGACAGACATTCAGCACGGCTCTCCTTCACGGGGCTCGACCGCTCCCTTGCACACCGGCACGAGCAGCGCAGACGTGAAACGGGCACACCGGCTGGGCCGCTGCGGTTGAGGTGCAGCGGCCAGCGAGACGCGTGTGGATCAGGCGAGCTCCGCGCCCGCGTCGGGCGACGACTCCAGGTTGACCATGTGCGGCCGATACCGGTAGTACGACTGGAGCTTGTAGTACTCCTCGCCTGTCGACGTCACGGCGGCGTGGACCATCTTGGGGTCGTCGACGCCGTACCTGACGTTGCGCACGAAGTGCGTGATCCTGGGGCCGAGCCGGGCGGGAAGAGCCAGCGGGTCGGGCGTCATCACGCTGAACGCGAGCCGGACGACCTGCGCCGAATCCCAGCTCAACGTCGCGTAGATGCCGAAGGCGTGCGCGCAGAACCGCAGCATCTGCTCGCTCGGGTCGGTCAGCCCGATCTCCCGGTGCATCGCCAGGAGGTTGTCCCGCTGAAGGCATTCCTCCGGTAGCTCGCCGAAGTACACGTTCAGCGTCCTGCGGTCGTAGTCGATACCGACCAGACCGATCCGGTCGTCCAGGCCGTGGCGGGCGAAGTATTCCGCGTTACCGGCCAAGGCGGCCGGCATCGACGGTGCGTCGATGAGCCGGGCGAGCGACTGGAAATCGCCCTGCGGAAAGAAGGCCCAGATCTTCTTGAACCCACCGACAACCCCGAAGTCGATGCCGTAGCTGTCGATCGGGCACCGCTTGGCGATGTCGGCGAGCAGCGAATCGATGGGGTGGCCGGTCTCGGTGACGAAGTTCTCCGCCACGGCGACGCCGTACGGATCGGCGTCTGCCGGCAGTGAGATCCGGCAGTCGAGCTCCCCCTCGTGCCGGGCGTCGGTGGCCACCCGAAAAGCGATCATGGCATTGGGGACGGCGTCCCCGTACGCGGTCAGCACCGGCCAGACCTGGTCCCGCGAGAAGGGTGCGCCGATCAGTCTCGCGGAATCCTCGATGGCGGAGCTGAGCTCCTCGAGGTCGTTGCGCGACATGCTTTCCTCCCGTGTTGATCTCGGCATGGCGGGTCAGGCGACGCGCGGACGCGCATGGTCACGGACCGCACGGCGCAGGGCGCTCGCCACCCGTTCCACCTGGTTCGTCGTGAGCTCGGCGTGCATGGGGATCGCCAGGTTGCGGTGGAAGAGATCAGCCGAGACCGGGCAGGACTGCTTCGTCTCGTACACCGGTTGCAGGTGGCATGCCCAGGTGCCATGTCCACAGCCGATCCCCTGAGCACGAAGGTCGGCGGCGACCGCCGACCGGTCCACGGCCGGGTCCAGCGTCACCACGTAGGACTGCCAGGCATGGGTACGATCCGCCGGCACGTGCGGCAGCGTCACGAGTTCTTCATCGGCGAGCAGCTCGCCGTAGCGTGCCGCGACGTGGTGGCGCCGCTGCAACAGCTCGCCGGTCCGGCCCAGTTGCACCCGCAGGATCGCGGCGGCGATGTCGGAGAGTTTGTAGTTGTAGCCGATGTCGGTGAAGACCGGGATCGGCAGGCCGACGACCTTCGCCTGCTCGAAGATGCTCCCGATGCCGAACGAGGACATCAGCCGCACGTGTGCCGCCAGCGCGGGATCGGCGGCCAGGAACGCTCCGCCCTCGCCGCTGGTGGCCCCCTTGCGTCCGTGGAAGGACAGGCAGGCCACCGGAGCCAGGGCTCCCGCCTCGCGGCCACGGTACGTGGCCCCGACCGCGCAGGCGGCATCCTCCACGAGGAACAGTCCGTGTCGGTCCGCCAACGACTGCAACTCCGCGTAGTCGGCGGGCAGGCCAACGGTGTCCACCGCCAGCAGCCCCACGGTTCGCGGCCCGATCAGATCCGCCACGGCCTGCGGGTCGACCGTACCGGTGTCGGCACGCACATCGGCGAAGATCGGTTCGGCACCGACGTACCGCACCGCGTGGGCCGGGGCCGGGAAGGTGTAATCGGCGACGATCACCTCGTCGCCCGGCTTGACACCGAGGGCGAGCAGGGCCAGGTGCAGCGCGGCGCCGCAGTTGCTGACTGCGACGGCGCCCGGCATGTCGTACCGCTGGGCAAGCTCCGCCTCCAGCGCCTTGCCCTGCGGTCCCTGGCCAGCGGGCCATCCGGAGGCGAAAACCTCCGCGACGGCGGCCAATTCCGATTCACCGAGGCTGGCGTGCACCAGCGGGACCTCATCGGTCATGGTCGCCTCCCGTTCGCGGCGGTCGGGGCCGGACCAGCGGGCGCAGCCTGCGGCGGTTCGAAGCGCAGCGGGGTGAGCTGGGTTACGTCGTACCTGTCGCGCAGTTGCTGCACGGCCTCGCGGTCCACCGGCCCGCCCGCCGAGAAGATCTCCGCGATCTCCTCGAAGTACCGCTCGTGGTCGGGCGACGGATAGCTCTGAAACAGCATGCGCACCGGCTGGTCGGTGGCGTTCCGGAACGCGTGCGGGCATCCGGGTGGGACGAACATGCAGCTGTTGGGGCCGACGCGCAGGACCCGATCGCCTTCGACGGAGGTCCAGTCGTGCCAGCTGTCCTCGGTCCGCTCGACCGGCTCGAACGCCATCAGGTCCAGTTCCCCGTCCAAGACGTAGAAGAACTCCTGTGACCGATGGTGAACGTGCGCCCCGACATCGAACCCGGGCGGCACGACGACCTCGAAACAGGAGATGGCCGAGCCGTCCGCCGCCGTGGCCTTGAAGGTGATCTCTTGCATTCTGGTGACCAGCCTTCGACCCTGCCCCGGTGGGACTACCAGTCCGCTCATGCGACCTGCTTCCTCGTCATCGGTTCGGTGTTCTTCGGTCGAATCGAGTCGGTGACCTTCGACGCGGCCCAGCGACCGAGCGCCATCTCCGCGGTGATGCCTGGTCCGAAACCCGCGATCAGGCCGGTGGCGCCGATTTTCGGCGGCTTCTCCTCGAACAGCCGCCGGAGCGCGTCGAGCACCACCGCGCTGGCGATGTTGCCGTACTCGGTGAGGGTGGCCCAGCTGTGCCGGAACATCTCCCGGTCGACGTCGAGGAATTTGGCGAGATCGTCGAGGATGCGCGGCCCGCCGGCGTGAATCACATAGAAGTCGAGGTCGCGGACATCCCATCCATGGCCCGCGGAGAGCTCGCGCAGGACAGGTGCGAGCGGTTCCATCGTGCCGGGCACCCGCCGGTCCAGCTGGAAGTGGAAGCCCGTTTCCCGCACGGCGTACGAGATCCAGTCCTCGGTGTTCGGGATGAGGTACGAGCCGTGGCGTTCCACCTCCACACCCACGCCACCGACGCCCCGCATGACGGCCGCCGCGACCGCGTCGCCGAACAACCCGTCCGACAACAGCGAGCCGATGTTGTCGTCAACCGGCTGGTAGCACAACGAACACAGCTCGCAGGAGACGATCAGCACGTTGGCCTCGGGGTGCGCCGCGCAGAAGTCGTATGCGCGGTTGATGGCCGCACCACCTGCCGCGCAACCCAGTTGCGCGATGGGAATCTGCCTGGTGTCGAACCGGAAGCCCATCGTGTTGATCAACCATGCGGTCAACGACGGCATCAGGAACCCGGTACAGGACACATAGATGATCGCATCGATATCGGCGGGCGCGACGCCGGCATTGACCAGGGCCCGATCGATGACCTCGGGGCACCGCTTCTTCGATTCGTACTCGTAGATCTGGTTGCGTTTCTCGAAGCCGGGGTGATTTATCGTCTCCTCGAGCGGGCGGACGATGTGCCTCTTCTGCACTCCGGTGTTCTGAATCAAGCGCAGCGCCAAGGGGAGCTGCGGCTTCCCGCCGTGGAGCCGCTCAGCGAGTCTGAGCGTCTCCTCAATCGTGATGACATTTTCCGGCACACTCACCGACGGCTTGCATAGCCTTGGCATATGAGGGATCCACTTCTATCGAGGTCGGCCCTTGGATGCTGTCGTTCCCGTCGCTGAGCGCTCCTCGCGGGATTCACTGACTGGAAAGTCGGCGGAACGGGACGAAGACGGCGCGCAACTGCGCGCCGTCTTCGACGGTGGTCAGACTGTGCGGTAGCCGGTCCGCGCCGACGCCCGCGAGGATCGATGCAGTCGGGTGTCCGATCGCGACAAGCCAGCTCCGCGCTGCGGAAAAACTGGATGAGGCCAGACCCGGAGCATCGGCGCGAGTGGCGCCACCAGCGGAAGCTGCACCCGAGTGCGCTGGGCCAGCAATACGAGGCTTAGGGCCGACTCAGGGTAGCGATGATATTTATACGTTCTTCACCGCTGATCGTCAAGTCAGGAACCGGTCTGTCGACCCACCGGTGGACAGGGCGACTGTCACCTGGACCTGCTGCCCGGCGATCAACGAGATCACCCGGGCAGGCGAGCCGAGCGGGGACGAGGCGACCGCAGCGGTGGTGGTGAGGGACGCGATCCCTCGCCGGCTGATGAGTGTGATCGCCTGGTCGACCGCCGAGGTGAGGGTCACCGTGGTGGTGCGGCCGGGCAGATCCCAGGCAAGGCTGTCGATCCGGACCTGGTTGCGGCCACGTACGCCGGTGATGGTGCCCTTGGCGAGTTGGTCGGGCACGGCGGGCAGCAGCTCGACGATGCCGGGCCTGGTGTAGATCAGCGCCTCGCTGAGCACGGCCGGCAGGGCGTTGGCCGCGTCGGCGTTGTAGGTCTCCAGGTTCGGGTTGTGCGACGTCATCAGGGAACGGAAGAGCATGTTGTTGCCAATGATCTTGCGAAGGTTGCGGTAGACACCGGTTCCGTCCTTCAGCCGGGCGCTGGCCAGCGCCCGGTGCAGGCTGCCGTGGGCCGAGATGTTCTCGTCGTCCCGGAGCGCCAGCGCCCGCAGCCCGGCGGTGACGAGCGCCGGTTGGTCCTCGGGGTTGATCTCGTGCAGCGGCCAGGCACCGTAGAGGTGGTGGACGTGCCGGTGGTCGTACCGATCCGGGTGGCCGGGCCAGGACCATTCGGCGAGCGCGCCGTCGCCGTTGATGGTGTCGGGCGGAAACTTCCTCAGCAGGGCGGTCCAGCGCGCCACACCCTGCCCGGGGCCCTGTTCGGCACCGAGCGCGTCGGCGGCGTCGATGGCCGCACGGAGGGCGTGCCTGCCGGCCTGGATGTCACCTGTGGCGTTGATCGCCAGCAGGACGTCCGTGTCGGCGGGCGAGTTCTCCATCGAGAACGACGGCACGAACACGACCTGGCCGGATGCGTCGGTACGGGTCAGGAAGTCCTCGTAGAACAGCGCCAGTTCCATGAGCGCGGGGCCCAACTTCTCCGCCAGGAACGTCCGGTCGCCGGTGACCTGGTAGTACTCCAGCAACGGGTAGAACAGCCAGTCGGCGCCGCCGGTCCAGCAGTGGCCGGGGAAGCCGGCGTCGAAGTGCAGCATGTGCCCGTACTCGCCGTCGGTGCGGGATGGGGCGAGAAAGCCGCGGGCACCGTACAGGTTGCGGGCGTTGGTCCGCCAGTGGTCGAGTTGGCCGAGCACCAGATCGACGTAGCCCTGCATGGCGTCGGTGAGGTCGAGGATGTTGCCGCCGGCCACCTGAAGGTTGACATTGGCGTCAGTGGTGAAGTCGTCGGCCCAGGCACCGTCCCAGGTGCCGGCCCAGATTCCGGTCAGTCGGGGCGGCAGCACCCCGCTGGAGCTGAGAAACAGGTAGCGGCCGCTGTCGTAGAGCCGCTCCAGCAACGCCAGGTCCACCGTCTCGCGATCGGCGTTCTGCCTCGCGATCAGCTCGGTTGTCGAGAGCTGACGGTCGGCGGCAGCGACGTTCAGGTCCAGCCGGGAGCGGTCGTACATCGCCGCGTGCTGAGCGACGTGCCGGGTACGCAGCGCACCGTAGTCCGCGCTCACCGCGGCCAGCGCCGCGTGCAGCCCTCTGGCGTCCCACGCGGTGGACGACTCGTACCTGTCGAGCTTGGTCAGCAGGACCAGCCTGGTCGCTGCGGCGACGACGATCGTCGACCCGTTCGCGGTCACCGTCCCACCGGTGGGCACGATCCGGGTGACGCCTTCGAAGCCGAACGCCCCCTGCCCGGGCGGGTAGGTGCCGCGCAGGTTCAGGTAGCCGGAGCCGTCGCTGACGGTGGCAAGGGTGCGGAAGCGGACCGAACTCGGGACGCCGGCCAGGGAGGTGTTGACGCTCAACGTCGCGTCGATCGACCGGCCGGAGGCGGGGGTCAACTCGTGCACGATGACCTTGTCGGCGCGGGAGGCGAAGGCCCGGCGGGTCCAGGTGCCGCTGCCGTCCGTCCAGGTGGACGTGACTTCGCCGGTGCGGAAGTCGGTGCGGCGGGCGTACCCGTCTGCGGTGGTCATGCCGGGGGTGCTGATCTGCAACTCGAAGCCAGGATGGTACGTCTGCGTCCAGCGCAGACTCCAGCCTGCGGCGAAGTCCGCGTTGGCGCCGTCGCAGTCTCCCGCCAACGCCTTGTCCCGCACTGCGTCCAACCGGCCGGAGATGACCGGCGGGGTCACGCCACGGCTGCCGTTGGGCAACACGAAGCGGTGATGATTGAAGATCACCTTTTCCCGTGTCGGCGTGCCGTAGAGGACGGCGCCGTACTCACCGTTGCCGGTCAGGAAGCCGTCAGTCCACACGGTCGCGGCGCTGGTGTCGTGGATCCCCCGCTCGGGCAGCGTGCCCCCCGACGCCGCCGCCGCGGGCAGATCAGCCATCCCGGTTCCTTGTCACGCACACGTCCGCGGCCATCGCCTGGCCTGGCCAGGCCAGGCCAAGCCAAGCCAAGCCAAGATCAGCAAGTCGAAACGATTCGACGAATCCTAACATCCGAGCGATGTTAGTCAATCTTCCATGCGCCCGATGCGGAGAGCCGGACCTCGGCGGCCGTACCCGGCGGGGTGTGCCGGCGTACGTTGGACAACAGGTTGGCCAGCAGCTGCCGCAGGCGCAGCTCGCCCGGTGGCGAGCCGTTGCGTCGGCGGACACGATGACTCCGCCGAGGCTCCCGGGATTCGGGTCAGGCGCGGTGCGGTCAGCGAGTCTTCTTCGTTGCTCGCTTGCGCGGTGGCGTCAACAGGTCGGCGATCGCGGCGATGGCGGACGGCACCAGGCGGTAGTACGCCCAGACGCCGCGCTTGTCCCGCTCCAGCAGGCCAGCCTCGGTGAGGATCCGCAGGTGATGACTCACGGTCGGCTGAGAAAGCCCCAGGGGCGCGGTGAGGTCACTGACCGACGCCTCTCCTTCCGGGGACGACTGGATCAGGCTGAGCAGCCGCAGCCGGGCCGGGTCGGCGATGGCCTTCAGCACTCCCGCGAGCCGCTCGGCATCGGCACGCTTGATCGGCTCGCCGGAAAGGGGCGAGATGACGGGCGTCGTAGTCTGCACAGTTCCCACGCCTTGCATCGTTGCAGCAATAACCGCGCCGGGCCGGCAAAACGAGGGCAGGATCACCAATCGATTTACGTGGCGGAGCGAACCGCGTCGCGCAACGACCGCCACCGTGACCGCACCACCGGGCAAAGGAACGCCAGGAGGGAGCAGTGGGGAAGCGCCGCTGCCCGGGCTCGGGCGATGGCCTGGGCCAGTTCGGTCGCGGTGCAGCGCGGGACAGACGCTGGCGGCGATCGCCGAGGCGGGTCTCGGGGTCGCCGTCTTCGGCGACACCGCCGACCTACGCGGCTTCGCCCTGCGCCGGCATCAACTCCTCGACGCCAGCGGCAGGCCCCTGAGCTTCGACCTGTACGCCGCGTGGATCCGCGACGGGGTCCCCAGCGACATCCGGAACTTCGCCGTGGAACTGGCGACGTCCTTCCGGCCACCCACCGGCCGGACCGCCCCGGTCCCGTCCCCCTCGACGGTGCCCGCTTCGGCCACCTGAACCGCGCGGATTCCTCAGATCCCTCGCCGTCGTCGTGCCGTCGTTCGCGGGACCGGCCGGCGGCGTGGTGCATGGCTCGGCGAGGTCAGAAGGACTGCGCCCGAGCCAGCCCGTCCAGGTGGAAGCAGCGCACCAGCGCGGCCCGGTTGGTGACGCCCAGCTTCGTGAACACATGGGACAGATGCATCTCCACGGTCTTCTGGGTGACGAACAGCCGGGCTGCCACCTGCCGGTTGGTCAGGCCCTCGCTGACCAACGTCGCCACCTGGGTCTCCCGTCGGGTCAGGGTCGAGGCCCCGCCCTGGCGGCGGGCCCGCCGACCGCCGGCCGAGCCGCCGGCCAGCAGCCGCCGCCGTTCGGTGTTCACCTGGCGGGCGAACAAGCCCGCTCCGCAGCGGCCGAAGATCTCCTCGGCCAGCCGAAACGTCGCACCGGCCTGATCCCGGTCACCGTTGGCCACCAGCGCTCTCGCGGCCACGACGTGCGCCTGCGCGGCCTCCAGCGGCATTCCGACCCGGGTGAGCGCCGCCGCGGCAGCCCCGGCTGCCACGGCCGCGGCGGTGGGATCCCGTAACGCCAGCACCCTGGCGTTCGCGGACGCGGCCAACGCAGTGCGGCCCGGCCGTCCGAGTCGTTCGGCCACCTCGTACGCGCGCTGCGCCCATTCGGCAGCCGCGTCCGGGTCACCCTCGGCCAGGCAGGCCCGGGTCAACAGTTCGTACCAGCCGACCTGTGTCCAGGGTTCGAGGTCGGGCACTCCGGCCGTCGCGGCCACGGCCAGGCAACCGGCGGCATCCCCCAGCGCGAGCCGCGTCTCGGCGTACGCGCTCAGCGCCAGCCTGCCCGGCCAACCGGAGACGGGCACGTCGAGGGTGCGGGGCGCCTCGGCCGGTCCGACCGGTTCGGCTCCGGTCCAGACGGTCAGCAGCTGGTCCATCGCCTCGGCCGCGGCGTGCAGCTCCCGGAACTGCGTGCTGGACGCCAGCCGCAGCGCCGCGGCGCAGTCGTCGGCCGCCTCCGCCAGCCGCCCGGCGTACCGGTGGGCCAGGATCCGGGCACCCAACAGGTGCAGCAGGGGAAAGTAACTCCCGGCCCCGGGAGAGACGTCGATGGCCCGGCTGAGGTGGTGCACGGCGTCGGCGAAGCGGTCCAGCAGGATCTCGCTCCAGCCCACCCAGAGGGCGCTTTCCGGCTGCGCACCGAGTTCGGCGTCCAGTGTGGCGTCGAGCAGCGCGGCGGCCCGGATGGTCTCGCCGCCGGCGACCCGATTCCCCCGCAGCTGGCTCGCGGCCGCGAGCAGGCCCAACGCATGCGCCCGGACCGCAGCCGGCGGGCCGGGGGCGCGGCGGGCGGCACCCAGCGCGGCTGCCGCCCACCGACGCGCCTGCCCGGTCTGGCCGCTTGTCAGTTCCACCGCGCTCAGCGCGAGCGCCAGTGCCGCCTGGTCCGCCGGCCGGGCGGCGTGCGGCGGCGTCAGACCGGTGCGCAGCAACGCGGCGGCCTCCTCGTGCCGGCCGAGTTGGCGTTCGAGCTGGGCACAGAGCAGGGTCGCCGCGGTGCGGTGCGCGGACGGCTGCTCGTCGAGCAGCCGCAGCGCCTCGTGCAGTACGGCCCGCGCGGCTCTCGGATGGCCGACCGCACCCAGTGCCCGGCCGAGCTGCACGGCGAGCGCTACCCGGTGCCCGGCGGGCTCCGCGGTGCCCGGCAGGAGCCTGATGGCGGTGCTGAGCCACCGGACGGCCGTGTGGGGGGCCCGGTCGAGCACTGCGGCGGCCGCCGCACCGAGCACCTCGACGGCGACGACGTCACCGGGCACCGCCAGCCGCAGCAGGTGCGGTGCCTGGGATTCGGGGTTGCTCCGGCGACGCCGCAGCTCCGCCAACGCACGGGCGTGCGCGGTCAGGCGCCAGCCGGCGTCGGTGGTGAGATACGCCGCGTGCTGGACCACCCGGTGCCGGAAGGCGAAACACCCGCTGCCGGCCACCGGCCGCAGCAGGTCGGCGGCGACGAGTTCGTCGATGGCCGCAGGTATCCGTTCGGTGGCGATCCCCGACACCTCGGCCAGCAGACCGGTGTCGACCGGCTCGGGTCCGAGTACCGCTGCGGCCGAGGCCACCAGATTGGCCGGCCGGGACAGCAGTTCGAGTTCGGCGGCCAACGCGGCGTCCACCTCCGCTGGGAGCGCTCCCAGCTCCAGTCGTTCGCTCGTCGTGCCGGGTAGCGGCACCGCGGCCAGCAACACCGACAGGTACTGCGGGTTGCCCCCGGACAGCTCATGCAGCACTGTGCGCTGGTTGGCCGAGAGCGGCAGATCGCTCAGTGCGTCGACGTGGTCCCGGGCGAGCGGCGCGACCTCGATCCGGGTCACCTGCCCGGCGGTGTCCAGTGCCAGGCGCAGCCGGGCCGGTGACTGGCGACGACGGTGCGCCATGACCAGCAGCAGCGGCGTACGTGGGGGTGCGTCGAGCAGGTGGCAGAGCAGGTCGACGGTGGCCCGGTCGCTGTTGTGCACATCGTCCAACATGATCAACAGTGGCCGTTCGGCCGCCAGCGTCTCCAGCAACAGCCGTACGGCACGCAGTTGCCGGGCGCTCACCGGCACGCCGGCCGGGGCCAGTGATCGGGCGCCCGCCAGGCGCAGCGACGGGAAGAGCGCATTGAGCAACTGCGCGTGATCGGACCGGAGTTCGGCCAGGCGTGCCTGGGACACCCCGGGCAGGTACGGGTCCAGCGCGTCGATGATCGCCGCCATCGGCACGTCCGAACCGGGTACCGGAGCCCGGCCGGCGAGCACCTGCACCCCGTGTTCCCGCGCCACCAGGGCCATCTGGTCGAGCAGCCTGCTCTTACCGATCCCCGGCTCACCCGCCACTTCGACGATCCGCCCCGCACCGCCGAGCAGAGCGGTCACGGCCGCCGCCAGGGCCTCGCTCTCCCTCTCCCGACCCACCAGCGGCCGGCGCTGGCCGTCGATGACCGCCGGCGGGCTGGACGGACGGGACGGCAGCTCCCACCCTGCCGGTCGGGACAGCTCCGCTCTTCGATGGTGCGGGGGGCCGGAGCTGATCAGGGATCGGGTCAATTCGTGCTCCTCGGGGCGGTACGGGGGGATTGCGGTGCTGGTCACCAGCGGAGGTCGCCGAACGGGCGGTGCCGGGTCACCATCCGGCGGCGACCACGGCGACCAGGTCCCGCTTGTGGGTGACCGAGACGGTCACGTGGGTGATCGAGGCCGACCGTGCTGCCTGGGCCGCGCTGCCCCGCAACGTGACGTTGGGCGACCCGTCGGGGTGGCGCAGCAACGCGATGTCCCGGGGCGTGACCCCCTCGAACAGGCCGGCGCCCAGGACCTTGAGCACCGCTTCCTTCGCGGCGAACCGCCCCGCCAGGTACTCCCGGCGCCGGCTGTCGCCCAGCGTCTCGGCATGGGCCAGTTCCTCGGCGGCGAAGACATAGCGCACGAACCAGCCCCGGCCCAGCAGCCGGTCCAGTTCGTCCAGGGCGACGAGGTCAATGCCGAGCCGCACCGTCGACCGCCCGCTGTGCCGCCGGCTGCAAGGCCGTCCTGCTCCGCAGCAGGCTCTGGAAGGCCGCCATGGTGTGCAGGTTCGTCGTCCCCTCCATCAGTTCGAACGCCCGCACGTCGCGGTAGGTCTTCTCCAGCCAGGGATGCTCGATCAGGCTGGCGGGACCGAGGAGTTCGGCCACCAGCCGGGTGGCGTCCTCGGCGACGCGCGCCGCCCGCGCCTTGACCGCGCCGATGCCGGCCACGTCGACGACACCGGCATCGACCGCGGCGGCCACCGCGTACGTCCGGTGCCGGACCGCGGCGATGCGGTCCAGCACGCCGTCGAGTCGGTGGCGGTCCTGCCGGGGCAGCGTCGCGCGGTGCGTACGCAGGTAGTCGCAGGCGGCCTGGGCGCAGCCGAGCGCCATCGCCGCGATGCCCGGACGGAACCGGTAGAGGATGTACGTGGCGCCGTAGAGCCCGCGCCGGCTGGGCGAGCGATCTGCGCCGAGTAGGTCCTCGGGGGCCACCGCGACGTCCTGGAAGCGCAGCCGGCTGATCCGCGCGCCACGCAGGCCGACGGTGGGCAGCAGTTCGCCGCTGAAGCCCGGCGCGCTGGTGTCCAACAGCACCGCCTCGATGCCCCACGGCCCGGGTGCGCGGCGGCAGAACACCACACCGAGCTGGGCGCGTGCGCCGTTGCCGATGTAGCACTTCGCCCCGTTGAGCAGCCAGCCGCCGCCCGGTGCCGGGGTCAGCGTCGTCTCCAGTTCCAGGGCGGCGGAGCCCTTGGCCGGCTCGGTCAGGGCGAAGAAGGTGTGGGTGGGAGCGGCAGCCAGCCGGCCGAAGTAGCGCTGCCGTTGCTGCTCGTCGGCGAGCGCCTGGACCACTCCGCCGGAGAGCGACGGCCCGGGGGAAGCCAGGATCACGTTCGGATCGCCGTACGCCACCTGCTCGGTGGCGACGACCTGGCCGAGGACGGTGCTGCTCGCCGCCACCAGCGGCGCCGGGAACTCCCCCGCCGACCGGTACTGCGGCGGCAGCATCCCCTGGACCGGAAACCGCACCTGCGGCTCGTGGAGGAACTCGGTGATGGCGTCGGGATCCCGGTCCAGCCGCTGCCCGATCACGCGTAACCGGCCGGTCATCGCCGCGCAGTAGTCGGCCAGTTCCCGGGTGCGCTCGTCGAGCAGGTCCGTCCCGGCGGACGGGGCGGCCTCGCGAAGCTCAGTCATCGGCGTACTCCGTGTCGGGATGCAGGTAGACGTTGCCCAGCACCTCGGCGAGGTGCAGGTCACCGGCGGGTCCGTCGGCGAGGAAGCCACTGGCGCCCAGCAACCGCAGCAGGTCCCGGCCGATGTCGACCAGGCGCAGGTGGCAGCGCCACCGGGCGTCCCGGTCGGCGTGCCGATGCGCCTCGGGAACGGCCGCGTCCTCGGCCAGCCGCAGCGCGACGTCGGCCAACTGGCCGGCGACGAGCTGCTTGGCCAGCAGTGTGGTGTCCCCCGAGGTGCGTCCTTCCAGGTGCCGCAGCGCGTGGGCGATGGTGGCGTCGAGCAGTTCGCGGTGCGCCGTCAACAGGGCCGCCGCGAAGCGGTCGGCGGCTGGCCCTTCGCCGAACGCGGACTCGGGGGTGGCCTCGGCGACGGCGAGGCCGAACCGGGTCAGCGGTCCGGGCGGCGCGTCGGGCAGCGTCACGGTGGAGGCGAGCACATGGCCGGTGGGAGACGCGACCAGCCGGCCGGGTGCCGCCCGGCTGTGCAGCGCGTCCAGGACGAGCGGGTACGGCGTGCTCGCCGGTGGCGGCGACGCGGAGGGTGCGGGGTTCACAGTCGGGCCTTCCTGATCTCGGGCACGTCGGCGTTCGACAGGACGGCGACTTGGCTGCGGCCGGTCCGTGGATCGGTGTCACAGAGGACGAGGCTGGCGTATTGGGTGGCCCATTCCTCGTGGTGACGCACCAGGTCCAGCCAGACGCTCGTGCAGTAGCCGCCGGGCTGGCACCGGTGCACCGGCAGGTCGAGACCGCCGAGCTGATCGTCCGTCGGCCACGGACCGGCGACCAGCAGCGCCGGCCCGGGCGGCAGGGCCGGACGCTGGCCGGCCAGCAGTTCACCCAGCGGTACGTCCGAGCCTGCCGCCCGGCTGGCGATGAGGCGGTAGCCGGTGTCCGTGCCGGTGTCGAAGTAGAGCAGGACGGCGCTGTCCAGCAGGGGGGTGTCGTGCACCAACGGATCCCGGTACGGCAGCGTGGTCTGCTCGCAGACGAACAGGGCCAGGCTGGCCGCCTTGCCGGACCGGGCGTACGCGTCGGCGATCCGCAACGCGGTGAACGGCGCCCGCAGGCCGTTCTCCGAGACGGCGAAGCTGCGGCTGCCGCCGCCGAACAGCGCGTTGAGCCGTGTGGTGACGGTCTTCAGCGGATAGCGGTCGGGCAGGCCGTAGGCCAGGATCAACAGGTCGGGGGTGCCGAACGGGCTGGGACAGCGGTCCATCAGCTCCTCGGCCAGCTCGCGGAACCCGATGTTGCGGGACTGCTTCATCAGGTCCTCGTCGACCTCGATGCCGTACGGCGCGAGCAGATCCCGCTGGTAGGCCAGCAGCGCCTCGTCGCGTTCGTACGCGTTGCCGTCGGGACGTACGAGGGCTGCCGCGCCGCGCAGGGTCAGGGACATGGCCACGTCCTCCGTGATGGGGGGCGGTGGGCGTGGCGGTCAGGAACTCACCTTCCGGGCCCGCTCCAGGAAGTCCGTCAGGGTGCCCACCGTGCGGAAGTCGTCCATGTTCAGGTTCTCGGGGTCCACCTCGATGCCGATGTTGTCCTCAAGGGCCATGAGCAGTTCGAGGATGGCGGTGGAATCCAGGTGCATGTCCTCGAAGAGCCGGGTGCCCTCGGACAGCGGGCCGAAGTCACGCATCAGCACCTCGGCCAGCGCGGCCTGGATCTTCTCGACGATCTCGTGGCGTTCCATCTGATCTTCCTCTCGAAATTCCCGGTCCGCGGACCGGGTGACACGGGGGTGGACTGCTCGGGCCGGCGGTGGCGGCACCGACGGCGGCGGGCGGGGGTCAGGGTGCCGCCGGCCCGGCGGGCACCGGCACCCCGGGCGCTGGTGCGGCGGGCGCTGGTGCGGCGGGAACGACGAGATGCTGCGGCCGGAGCAGATCCTCGACGGTGTCCGCCCGGCGGACCAGGTGCGCCTCGCCGTCGAGCACGAGCACCTCCGCGGGATGGCCGTGGCTGAGGAAGAGCACCGGCGAGGCGCTCGGCCCGTACGCGCCGGAGCGCTCGACACCGATCAGGTCACCCGGGCGGACCTCGGGCAGCGGCACCTTCTTGCCGATCACGTCGTTGGGTGTGCAGAGCGGCCCGGTGACCGTGTAGTCGCGCGCGGCTGGTTCGGCGGGTCGGCTCAGCGACCGGATGGGGAAGTTCCGCTTGACGAAACTGCCGATGCCGACCGCCGCCATGTGGTGGTTGGTGCCGCCGTCGGCGACGACGAACCACTCGCCGCGCGACGCCTTGACGTAACGCGCGCGGACCACGTAGGTCCCCGCCCAGCCGACCAGGTAGCGGCCCAGCTCGGTGATGATCCGAGTGTCCGGGTGCGTGCCGCGGAATCGCGCCACGGCGGAGTTGACGCCGTCGGCCACCGCCGCGATGTCCAGCGACGACTCGTTGTCGAAGTAGGGGACGCCGAAGCCGCCACCGACGTCGACGAGGTCCAGCCGCAGGTCCAGCGCGGCGGCGAGGTCCGCCGCCGCGGTGAGCACACTGTGGGTGTTGTGCGCGATGTCCGCGGCGTCGAGGATGCGCGTGCCCATGTAGGCGTGCAGGCCGATCACCCGTACCTGGCGCAGCGCCCGCAGGGTCGGCCCGGCGTCGGCGACCAGTTCCTGGTCGATGCCGAACTGCCGGGGTTTGCCCCCCATGGCCAGCCGGGAGCCCTTGGTGACGAAGGCCGGGTTGACCCGCAGCACGACCCGCACCGGCTCGCTCGTGGCGCGGCGCAGCGTACCCGCCATCGCGTCGACGGTGACCACCTCGTCGAGCGACTCGCAGACGATCGCACCGATGCCCTGCTCGATGCAGGCGGCCAACTCCGCCGTCGACTTGCCCGGCCCGAGGAAGATGACGTCGCCGGCCGGCACCCCGGCTCGGCGGGCGGTCACCAGTTCGGCCAGGGACGACACCTCGGCGCCGGCGCCGAGGGAGTGCAGCAACGAACAGATGCTGATGTTGGGGTTGGCCTTCAGCGAGTAGTAGATCTCGACCGACGCGTCGAGCAGACCGCGCAACTGCTGGTACGTCTCGCGGATGACCTCGCCGTCGTAGAGATACAGCGGGGTGCCGTACCGGTCGGCCAGTTCGGCGACGGGTACGCCCTGGACGGTGTGGCAGTCGATGGCCGGCTCAGTCATGGCTCTCCTCCGGAACGGACAGGGTGGTCACGGTTGCCCGCACCGCGCGGTCGAGGTCGCGGAGCCGGTCGCGGTCCACGGCCACCAGCAGGGCGTACAGCCGGCCGTCGAACGACTCCGGCGGGCCACCGGCGCCGACCGGCAGCAGCGCGTCGGCGTTGACGGTGGCGAAGCAGGTGACCAGCACCCGCTCCGTGGCCCGGTCGCCTGCCACCGTGGCCAGTGCCCGCCGTACGGCGTCGAACTCCAGCGGCGCGGCGAGCCGCAGGGGGTAGTGCCGGGCCTGTGCGACGGTCCCGGGCGGCTGGCACAGCTCGGTGACCCCGCCCTGGTAGGTGGACATGTTCAGCCGCGCGTTGATCTCCAGCACCGGGTAGACCGTCTCGTCGACGCCGACGATGGCGTCCACCCCCACCACGCCGTGGTAGCCGTCGGCGTACAGCCGGGTGGCGACCTCACCGGCGGCGTACTCGATCTGCCGGTACTGCTCGGCGCTCAACTCGGCCGGCATGAGGTGGCCCTGGTGCACGCCCTGCGCGGTGAGCGCCTGCTTGACGAAGTCGAGCCCGGAGCGCCCGTCCCGGGCAATGGTGATCTGGTAGTTGAGGTCGCATCGTTTGGGCAGCCACTCCTCGACGACCACGTGGATCCGGTCGTCCCCGGTACGGGCGGCCCGGCGGTCCACCATGCGCAGCAACTGCGCCGCCCGGGTGGGGTTCTCCAGCACCAGCAGTCCCTTGCCGGAGACGCCGTAGGCATCCTTGACGACGAGTGGTTCCCCCGACTCCAGCCGGTGCCGGTAGCGGGTCAGCACCTCGGTCAGCTCCTGCCGGGTCTCGCAGCAGGTGCCGGGCACCGGTCGCAGGCCGGCGGCCTCGGCCAACCGCCGGCCGTAGATCTTGCTGTTGACCCGCTCGACCACGGTGGCCGCCGGGGTGGCCAGTGCCAGGCCGCAGCGTCGGGCCAACTTCTCCTCGTCCACGGTGGTGCCCATCGGCAGCAGGTGGGCACCGGCCGCGCCGAGCCGGCGGAGCCGATCGAGCAGCAGCGGCGAATCCATGGCGTTCGCCGTGGTGGAGCGCTCGGGACGGCAGTTCTCGGGCACCAGCACGGTGGGTAACGCCAGGCCCTGGTGCGTCAGGTAGTCCCGGTAGGCAGGGTCGAGTGGGCGGCTGAGCACAATGGTGTCATCCGCCCCGGCGAGCAGCGCGCCAAGCTCCTCCATGGCGGCGACGAGGGGGCGGGTGGCGCCCGCCGGCGGTGCGGGCAGCCCCACGTGGCCACGGGCCCACTGGGCCTCGGCCTCGAAGTTGCACAGCAGCACCAGCGGCGTGTCCGCCGAGCCCGTCAGGGCGCGCTTCAGCCGGCGCAGGTATCGGGTGGACATGCTCAACTCCCTGCGCATTCGACGACCATTGCGGAGTAGGTGGCGCCCAGGCCGACGGCGGTGACCAGGTAGCGGCCCCCGGCGACCAGCGCGCCCCGGCTGGCGAGCGTCGCCAGGTTGAGGAAGGGGTCCGAACAGGAGCAGTGCGAGTACTCGCCGACGTTGTCCAGGAAGACCCGGTCCCGGTCCAGCCCGAGGGTGGCGCAGATGGTGACCCAGGAGGAGATGTTCACGTTGTGCGGGATGACCATGGTGAGGTCGGCCAACTCCAGCTCGGCGGCGGCCAACGCCTCCCGGATCACCTCGACCAGGTAGGTGTGGTAGGTGCTGCCGAAGCGGTGCAGTGCCGCTCCGGCGAGCTGGTATCCGTCGAAGAACTCGCCCACCGTGCGGGCCGCGTACGACAGCACCCGGGTGCCCGCACCACCCAGCCCGACCAGGCAGGCGGAGGACGCCTCGCCGATGATCGAGGTGTTCCAGAGCACCTGGATCGCCCGGGTGAACGGCTGCTCGCCGGTGAGCACCAGGGCGAGGGCGTCCGGATCGTCGGCGGCGCGCAACAGTTCGCCGGCGACCTCGATGGCGAGCAGGCCGCTGGCGCAGGCGTGCTGGGTCACCGCGAACGCCTCGGCGTCGGGGAGGCCGAGCCGTTCCCGCAGCGCGTCCGCCGCGACCAGGGTGGTCGGGGTGAGGTCCTGCGCGGTGTGCGCGAAGATCAGGTATCGGATCCGGTCACGGTCACCGACCTCTGCCAGCAGGGCCTCGGCCGGCGGGCAGACGAGGTCGAGAAGCCCGAGGTCGGGATCGATGCGCAGCCGGTCCAGCCCGCGGATGCGGCGGAACAACCGGGTCTGGTAGCGATTGAGCCCCAGCCCCGCCGCGATCTCCTCCACGGTGACCGAGCGCTCCGGCGCGTACGCCTCCACGCGGCGCAGCACGACGTCGGACCGGGTCGGCGCCAGCGAGGTCATGGGGCATCCCTTCCGGTCATTTTTGATCGTCAGACGCCACTACGTTAAAAGTCGATCACAGGGCTAGCAATGGGGTAATCCCCAGGATCTCGAAAACCGGTAAATCGGGCAGGCGAAAAGACGAACAGGCTCGATATTCATCCAGAGCAGACAATTCACTCGCTTTGTCGACCATTCATCGCCAAACCAACGGCAATCCATACCGAACGGGACGTACGGGCCGGGTTCACCCCGAGGGACGGCCAACAGTGGGGTTTTCCCGACTACCGGCGACGACACCGCGCGGGCGAGGGTGGGCGACAGTCACGTAGCTCGCTCGCCGACGAACCGGAGGCACGATGTCCAGTCCCACGCTGGCCGACCGGATGGAGATCGCGTTCGTGGGTCACCGGGCCGGCGAAGGGCCTCTGACCTGCGGCCAGAGGAACACCTGGCAGTGGATGCGAACAGACGTGTCCAACCCGATGGCGACGCTGCAGTGGCGGCTGCCGCTACCGCCCGGCACTCCCGTGGCCGACGTGGTGGCCGCCCTGGCCACCCTGCTGGCCCGGCACGAGTCGCTGCGTACGACGTTTCAGGAGCACGACGGCCAGTTGCGTCAACGCATCCTGGGCAGCGGGGTCCTCGCGGCCGAAATTCACCACGTCAATACCTCCGCCGACCTGAACCTGACAGCCCAACGGATGATTGACCAGCTCCGCGAGAAACCGTTCGCCCTGGCCGATGAATTGCCGGTGAGGCTGGCGATCGCGGTGGCTGGCGATAGCGCACTTGCAGTTGTTGCCGTCTATTCGCACATGGCTGTCGACTATGGAAGCATGGCCATTCTGGGCCGGGAGTTCGGCGAGCTGGTCGGCACCGCCGGCGACCGACCGGTCGAGGCCGCCGGCGACCGGCTGGTCGGGGTGGCCCGGCACCAGCCGCTCGACCAGGCAGCCGAGGAGGCGTCGCCGCGCGGGCAGCGCCGGGCCGCTGCGGCCCTGCGGTACTGGACCGACCAACTGCGCCGGACGCCCCAGTGCCTGATGGCGTTGCCGCCGGCCGACGACGGCGACACCGGCCCGGCCAGCGCGGCCCTGCGCTCTCCCGCCGCCACCGCCGCCCTCGGCCGGATCGCCGCCCGGACCCAGGCCAGCCCGGCCGCCGCCGTACTGGCCGCCTTCTCCGCCGTGGTGTCGGTACGGGTCGACCAGTCCCGCTGCGTGTTCGCTTCGCTGTCCAGCAACCGGTTCACCTCCCGCCTGCGCGACTACGTCGGCACCCTGGCCCAGGACGGTCTGGTGGTGGTGGACGTGGCCGGGCCGGACTTCGACGATCTGGTGCGGCAGACCGGCGCGGCGATGCTGCGCGCCAACCGCAACAGCATCTTCGACGTCGCCGATCTGGTGACCCAGGCGGTCCGGATCAACCACGAACAGGGCCTCGACTTCAGCCGGGACTGCGTCTTCAACAACATCAGCGCCCACCTGCCCGCCGGTGCCGGCGAGGCGGCGAACGTGCAGTTGCCGGCGTTGGATCCCGCCGACCTGAGCTGGTCACCCGGGCCCGGGGACGCGGAGAGCAGTCTCACCTGGACACCGGCACCGCCCTTTCCCAACCGCCTGGTGCTCCAGTTGATCGCCGTCGCGCCGGCCGTGGTGCTCGGCCTGAGCACCGGTGACACCCGGCACGTGCCGCGGACCGAGATCACCGGACTGCTGCGGGGCGTGGAACGTGTCCTGGTCGCCGCCGGTGCCGGGCCGGTACGCCTGGCGGAGGTGCCCGACCTCAGCGGGGTGACCCCGGTGGCGCGCGACAGCGACTGGGTGCGGGTGGGAGTCAGCTGGGTGCAACTCAGTGGAGTCCAGGAACTGCTGCGCGAGGCGCTGGACACCCCGGCACTCGCCACCGCCGAGCCGGACGGTGCCGGGCACCGACTGACCGCGCACCTCGTCGCCGCCGACGGCATCCGGACCCCGCACCAGGCGCACGCGGCCTGCATGGCGCACCTCGGCGGCCGGTACGCCGTGGCCGCTCCGCACCGTTACGTCCTGCACGACTCGGCTCCGGCCGACCTCACCGACCTGGCGGCCTGGCGTACCCGGCCGGTGCTGGCCTGCGGGGACGGCCGCGCGACCACGGAGGATGACCGATGACAGCACCGAGCGACACCGTCCGGATCGTCCACCTGCGGGTCGACGGCGACCGCGAGGCACAGGGCCCGCTGACGTTGGGTCAGGCCAACGCCCGGCAATGGATCTCCACGCTCACCGACGACCACTTCCTCAGCCTGGTGCAGTGGATCTTCACGGTGCCGGCCGGGACCTCGCTGGAGCGCGCCTGCGCCGCCCTGGCCGCACTGGTCCGGCGGTACGAGTCGCTGCGTACCACGTACCACGACGGGCCGGACGGTCCGGTGCAGCGCGTGGCGCGCACCGTCGAGCTGCCGATCGAGGTGCACCATCGACCGGCCCAACCGGAGAGCACGGCGCTGGCCCGGGAGTTGATCGGTCAACTCCGCGAACGCCCGTTCGACCTGGCCCGGGATCTTCCGCTGCGCTTCGCCGTGGCGGTCGAGGCCGACCTGGTACACGCGGTGGTCGCGGTCGTCTCGCACCTGGCCGCCGACTACGTGAGCCTGACCGTGCTGGGCGAGCGCTTCACCGCGCTGCTCGCCGGATCCGCGAGCGACGAGGACGAGCCGCCCCACCAGCCGCTGGACCGGGCCGCGCGGGAGCGCTCGCCGCAGGGTCTGCGGCAGGCCGACGCGGCACTGCGGTACTGGTCGGGCATCCTGGGCCGGCGGCCCCGCTGCGTGCTGCCCCGGCGCGCCACAGATGTCGAGGCACTGGACGGCGGGCCGCCGCGTACCCCACGCAGCGCCGACCTGCACTCGCCACGGGCGGCCGCCGCGCTGGACCGGATCACCGCCCGCACCGGCGCGAGCCGGGCCATGGCGGTGCTCGCCGCGCTCGCCGCCGTGCTCGCCACCCGGTCCGGCCAACGGCACGTGGTGCTCTACTCCCCCGCCGCAAACCGGCTCGGCGTACGACTGCGGGACTATGTCGGCACCGCGTCGCAGGACGGCCTGCTCAGCATCGAGGTCGACCAGCCCGACTACGACACGCTGGTGCGGCACGCCGGGACCGCGCTGCTGCGGGCCAACCGAAACAGTGTCTTCGACGCCGAGGCACTGCAGCGCGAGCACGACCGCATCGCGCACGAGCGGGGCATGCCGATGAGCCGGGACGGCGTGTTCAACAACATCTCCGGCAACGCCCCGCCGGACCTGCCGAGAGTGGCCACGGCGGAGACGTTCATCGACTGGTGGACCCCGACCGGCTTCACCAACCTGCTCCTGTTCCACCTGGTACGGACCGAGCAGGCGCTGATCCTGGAATTCATCACCGGGGACAACCGGTACCTTCCCGACGCGGAGATCGAGGCGCTGCTGCTCGGCACCGACCGGGTGCTCGCCGCAGCGGCCACCGGCAACGTCCCGCTGGACGACGTCGCCGACATCGCCGGCATCGAGGCGTTCGCCCCCGACGGTGACTGGCACTTCATCGACCACAGCTGGGTCCAGCTCAGCGAGGTC
Source organism: Micromonospora endophytica (assembly GCF_003236305.1). GTDB lineage: Bacteria > Actinomycetota > Actinomycetes > Mycobacteriales > Micromonosporaceae > Micromonospora > Micromonospora endophytica. The sequence continues at coordinate 51,193 of NZ_POTX01000007.1, forward strand.
AACCGGGTGCTGCGGGCGGCACTGCCCGGGACGGCCCGGGCCTTCGTGCTCGGCGACGAACCCAGCGGCGCGACGATCACCGCCCACCTGGTCGCCGGGGACGAGATCACCGACCCCGCGCGGGCGCACTCGGCCTGCGTACGACGGCTCGCCGACTCGCACACGGCGATCGCCCCACACCGGTACGTCCTGCACCCGGACGCCCCCGCCGATCCAGCCGACCCGCAGGCGTGGCGGGAACTGCCGGTGCTGGCCGAAGGCGACGGCCGGTCCACGGCGGCGAAAAGCGAGGTAGGACCATGACAATCATCGAGGCGAACGGGCTGACCCGTACCTTCCGGGCCGGCCGGCAGAGCATCGCGGCGGTCCGGGGGGTCGACCTGCGGGTCGAAGCCGGCGAGATCGTCGGGTTCCTCGGGCCGAACGGCGCCGGCAAGACCACCACCCTGCGGATGCTCACCACGCTGCTGCGCCCGACCAGCGGCACGGCCCGCATCGCCGGCGCGGACCTGGCCACGGCTTCCCGCGAGGTGCGCCGCCGGATCGGGTACGTGGCCCAGTACGGCGGTACCGACCCCAACGCCCTGGTGGAGGAGGAACTGTTCCTCCAGGCGCGCCTCTACCGGATCGCGGCCGCCCCGGCTCGACGCCGGGTGGCCGCCCTGCTCGAGGAGTTGGACCTCGGCGGGTTGGGTGCCCGGCCGGTCGGCTCACTCTCCGGCGGGCAGCGCCGCCGCCTGGACATCGCGCTCGGCCTGGTCCACGAGCCGCCGGTGGTCTTCCTCGACGAACCCACCGCCGGTCTGGACCCGCACAGCCGCAACAACCTGTGGGAGCACACCCGCCGGCTACGCGACGACAACGGCACCACCGTCTTCCTGACCACCCACTACCTCGACGAGGCCGACGCGCTCTGCGACCGGATCCTCGTGATCGACCATGGGCGGATCGTCGCCGAGGACACCCCCGCGAACCTCAAACGTCAACTGGCCGCGGACGTGCTGACCGTGGCGGTGGTCGGTGATCCGGACGCCGCCCAGCGGCTGCTGGCCGGATTGCCGGGCGTGCGGCAAGCGGCGGTGACGAGCACGGGCGACATCCAGGTCACCCTGGCCGACGGCGAACAGGGGATCACGGATGTGATCACCGCCCTGTCCGGCGCGGGCTTCGGCGTCCGCGCCCTGCAACTGGCGCGGCCCAGCCTGGACGACGTCTTCCTCAACCTGACCGGCCGCGAGCTGCGCGACGACCCGCGCCACCCGTCCGCACCCATCCCGACCACCGAGGGGACCGAGCATGTCCCTGCTCGTTGACATCATGCTGGTGTTTCAGCGCCACCTGCGCATCTCACTGCGCAACCCACTCTGGATCGTCATCGGACTCTCCCAGCCGGTGGCCTTTCTGGTGCTCTACGGCCCGTTGATGACAAGCACCCTGTTGGTCACCGGCGTCGCGCCGGAGCGCGCCTGGCAGACGTACGTGCCGGGGGTGCTCGTGCAGCTCTGCCTCTTCGGCTCCGCCTTCGTGGGGTTCGGCGTGATCGCCGAGTGGCGCGGCGGGGTGATCGAGCGGCTGCGGGTCACCCCGGTGAGCCGGGCGGCGTTGCTGCTCGGCCGGGTACTGCGGGACGTCGCGCTGCTGGTGGTCCAGGCGGTGCTGCTGATCGTGGTAGCGCTGCCGCTGGGCCTGCGCGCCTCGGTGCCGGGGGTGCTGGCGGCCCTCGGCGTGGTCACGCTGCTGTCGCTGGGCCTGGCCTGTCTCTCCTGCGCGCTCGCGCTGACCGTGAAGAGCGAGGACACCCTGGGGCCCACGCTCAACACCGGCCTGATGCCGCTGCTGCTGCTCTCCGGGGTGTTGCTGCCGATGTCGTTCGCCCCACGCTGGTTGGACCTGGTTTCCCGGCTCACTCCGTTCCGGTACATCGTGGACGGCATGCGCAGTGCGTTTCAGGGCGAGGTGTTCACCACGACCGTACTCACGACGGTCCTGGTCGCCCTGGCGATCAGCGCCCTGTCGGTGCTGCTCGGCGTGCGGACCTACCTGCGGCAGAGTGCGTGATCGCCGAGACCAGACCATCGGGTCGTTGCCAGGGCCTGCGCCGAAGGGCTGCCCGGGTCGGCCTGGTAGACGACGAGTTGCTGGCCTGACGCGCCGTCGACGGTGAACGACTCGTATGTCAGGGTCAGTTCCCCGGCCTCGGGGTGACGGAAGAGCTTCACATCGTGGGACTTTCCCCGTACGTCGTGTCGTGCCCACAGCCGGCGGAACTCCGGACTCTTGAGGGAAAGCTCGCCGACGAGTTCCTTGAGCCGGGGGTCGTCGGGCACATTACCGGTGGCGGCACGTAGCGCGCTGAGGCTGGACTGCGCGACCTGGTCCCACTCGGGGTAGAAGGACCGGGCCGCCGGGTGGAGGAAGACGAAGCGCACGAGATTGGGTTCCTCCTGCGCGAACACCTCCGCGAAGAGCGCACGCCCCAGCCGGTTTCCGGCCAGCACATCCATCGTGCGGTCGATGATCAGCGCGGGCGTGTGCGCCCAGCCGTCCATCAGCCGGAGCAGGCTCGGCCGTACGGTGGCCCGGACCACCGGTCGAGCAGGACCATGACCGGTCCGGCCCAGCAGGTGCAGGTGCCGCGTCTCCTCCGGATCGAGCCCCAGGGTTCTGGCCACGGCGTCCAGCACCTGGCCCGAGGGGTGCTGTTCTCGTCCCTGCTCCAGCCGGGTGTAGTAGTCGGTGCTGATCCCGGACAGCTGAGCAACCTCCTCCCGCCGCAGCCCCGGCGTCCGGCGACGCCCCGACGAGGTCACTCCCAGTCGCTTCGGGCTGGTCACTTCACGCCGGGCACGCAGGTATTCGCCGAGCGGGTTGCCGCTGCTCATACCTCCCAACTTAGCCCGGGTCAGGTTCCGCCTCGCCGCTCGGCGCGGTATCCAGGGCGTATCGCACCCTGGTTGGCCGCCTGCCCGACCCGGAGGGTGGAACGCATGACACCCACAAGCAAGGTCGTTCTGGTCACCGGCGCGAGCAGCGGCATCGGAGAGGCCGTCGCGCTGCACCTCGCCGAGCAGGGACATCGGATCGTCGCAGGCGCCCGGCGCCAGGATCGGTTGGACGCCCTCGCACAACGCCACCCCAACATTCGCGTACGACGACTCGATGTCACCGACCGCGCCGACGTCACGAGGTTCATCGGCAGCGCCGTCGACGAGTTCGGCCGGGTCGACGTGCTCGTCAACAACGCCGGCCTGATGCCGTTGTCCCGGCTCGACGCGCTGCTGGTGGACGAGTGGGACCGGATGCTCGACGTCAACGTGCGCGGGCTGTTGCACGGCATCGCCGCCGTCCTCCCCCTCTTTGCGCAGCAGCGCAGCGGCCACGTGGTGACCGTCGCCTCGGTCGGCGCGCACGAGGTGGTGCCGACGTCGGCGGTCTACTCGGCGACGAAGTTCGCCGCGTGGGCGATCACCGAGGGCCTGCGCCTGGAGGCTGACCCGAGCCTGCGGGTCACCACGATCTCTCCGGGTGTGGTCGAGTCCGAGCTGGCCGAGACGATCAGCGACCCGGGCGCCCGCGCCGCGATGAAGGAGTACCGCAGGAACTCGATCCCGCCCGAGGCGATCGCCCGCGCGATCGCCTTCGCGATCGCCCAGCCGGCGGAGGTCGACGTCAACGAGATCATCGTCCGCCCGGCCCGGCAGCGAGGCTGACATGTCCGGCAGCGAAGCTGACATGTCCGGCAGCGAACGCAGCAGGACGTAGCATGCGGCTTACGAACGCGCGCTCGTCCGATCCGACCCGCCTGCCGGGAGACCGGGCCCGAGGGCTGACAGCCACTCCTCCGCCGGGGTGAGCGGGACCGGTGCGGGGCGTTCGACAGCCGTCGTCAGCTCGACCCGACGACCTTCGGCGGCCGAGCGGAGCAGGGCGGTCATGATGTCGAGTACGTGCAGCGCCACCGCTCCGCTGGCGCGTGGCGGACGTCTCTCGTCGGCCCGGACCAGGTCGATCAGGCCGACCCCCCGAGAGGCGGCGACGTAACCGGCCCGCGGTTCGAGGGCGCGCCACCCGGGGCCGTCGAGCGCGAGATGGCGGACCTCGCCGTCGAAGGTGTTCGGATCGGGTACGGCGATGGTCCCGTGCTCCCCCTGCACCTCGATCGGCGCGGCCGTCGTCGCGACACCGTCGAAGCTGGTGGTGAGAGTGGACAGGGCGCCATCCGCGTGTTCCAGCACACCTGTCACGTGAGTCGGCACCTCGACCGGGATCCGCTGCCCGAGGCGGGGGCCCGAGCCGATGACTCGGGCGTCACGCAGCCGGCTCGCCGCCCCGGTCACCGCACGGACTCCCCCGAGCAGGTGGACCAGCGCGGAAATGTAGTACGGCCCCATGTCCAGCAGCGGGCCGCCGCCCGGGGCGTAGTAGAAGTCAGGGTTGGGGTGCCAGCGCTCGTGTCCCGGGGTGACCATGACGGCCGACGCGGCCAGCGGGCGGCCGATCAGTCCACTGTCGATCGCCGCTCGGGCGGTCTGCGTACCGGTGCCCAGGACGGTGTCCGGCGCGCACCCGACGCGGACTCCGGCCGCCGCCGCCCGGTCGATGATCGACAGGCCCTCCGGGAACGTGACGGTGAGCGGCTTCTCGACGTAGACGTTCCGGCCGGCGTCGATCGCCGCGCCCGAGATCTCGGCGTGCGCCGCCGGGATCGTCAGGTTGAGCACCGTGGTCACGTCGGGGTGGTGGAGCAGTCGCTCGACACTCACCGCCTCGGCGCCGGGAATCATGGTGGCGGCGGCGACGGCCCGGGCCGCGTCCAGGTCGGCCACCGCGACGACGCGCACCGCGCGATGGTGGGCAAGCATGTTCAGGTACGCGCGGGAGATGACCCCGAGCCCTACGACGCCGACGCCGTGCGGGTCGCCCACACCATCCCCCTCTCGATGACGGTACGGACGCTTCGGTGCTCCAGCACGTCGAGGCTGTGTCCAGGAGTCGTCACCACGATCCGCCCGGCACCCCAGTTCCGGGTCCAGATCGCCGGCGAGGTGACCGGCCGGTGCCACGGGTGCCACGCCCGCGTCGGGTGGGTGGTGGTGGCCAGCACGTCGATCAGGTCGTCGTGCAGCACCCAGTACTGCTCGGTGACCAGGTCGAAATCCTCGATCCCGGCGGTGATCGGATGCGCCCGGCCGAGTTCGGTGATCGTGATCGAGTGGGGCAGGAAGTTGTCCTCCTCCCCGCCGCTACGGTCACCCGGTTCGATGCCCGGATGGGTGGCGAACTGCCCGCCCACCAGGTGCAGGTATTCCGCGCAGGCGCGGAACGAGTCGACGATGCCGCCATGCCAGCCGGTGAATCCCGTCCCGGCGGCGACCGCCGCCGCCAGACCCGCCACCTGCTCCGCGGTGATCTGCGACATCGTCGTGCACTGCACGATGAGGTCGGTCTCGGCCAGTTCGGCGGCGTCGGCGTAGATATCCGTCGACCCCTCCACCCGTACCGCGTATCCGCTGCGTTCGAGGAACGGGATGAACAACTCCGTCGCCTCGACCGGCCGGTGTCCCGCCC
>NZ_POTX01000080.1 GCF_003236305.1 Micromonospora endophytica
GCCCCACCCCGTGCGAGTGCGCCCCGGCTCCCGGCGCGTGCGTGTGATCGGCGAGCGCGCTGTCGGCGCCACCCATCGCCGCCGCCGGCCCACCGCTGTTGATCCGGCCGAGCCCGAACCCGAGCAGCACGGCCAGGACGAGCCCACCCACCACGAGCGCCAACCGCAGCGTGGCCCGGTCCGGCACGGCCGAGACCACCTCGCGGTCGGCGTCGGTTGCCGCCACCGGACGCTCGGCGGTGCGTACCGACCCGAGCGCCACCGCGTCGAGGTCCTGCTCAGCCATGACGCCCACGGTACCGCCGGTGGGACGGGTCAGGCGGCCAGGGCCAGGGCCAGCGGAAGGACCGCGGGGGCGGCGGCGTGGCGCAGGGCACGGGCGGCGAGGGTCATCGTCCAGCCCGAGTCGACCAGGTCGTCGATGAGCAGCACCGGACCGTCCAGGTCGGCCAGGGCGTCGGCCACCGGCTCGGGCACGGTGAGGTTGCCGTGCAGCGCGCGTACCCGCTGGGCGCTGTTGCCGCGCGGCGCGTCAGCACCGGCCGGGCCGGTGACGGTGACCCGGCCGAGCAGCGGCAGCCGTCCGACGGTGGCGATCCGTTCGGCAAGCGACCCGATGAGCACCGGACGGGTACGCGAGTCGACCGCGACCACCCCGGCCGGGCGCGCGGGCCACGGGTCGTCGCCGTGCGCCCACGCCTTCAGCACCTCGATCACGGCGGCGGCCACGTCGTCGGGGAGCGGACCGTCCACCGCACCCGGCCCGACCAGGTTCCGCAGCCGGCCACCCCAGCCCAGGTCGGAGAGCCGACCCACGGCCCGGCCGGGCAGCGCCTGCTCGGCCGGGGCGATCCGCCCCTTCAGCGGTACGCCCACCGCCGCCAGCCCGGTCGGCCAGAGTTTCTTCGGCGCGATCTGCACACCGGGGCGGCCGAGGAAGCTCTGCGCAGCGGTCAACGCCGCCGGTGACACCTGCGCCGAGAAGAGCGCACCGGCGCAGCTGTCACACCTGCCGCAGTCGGTCGCCTGGTCGTCGTCCAGGCACTCGCGCAGGTAACGCAGTCGGCAGCCGGTCGTCGCCGCGTACCCGAGCATGGCCTGCTGCTCGGCGGCGCGGGCGGCGGCGACGCGGCGCAACCGGGCCCCGTCGTAGACCCAGGGCTCGCCGGTGGCGAGCCAGCCGCCGCGCACCCGGCGGACCGCGCCGTCCACGTCGAGCACCTTGAGCATCAGCTCCAGCCGGGCCCGACGCAGGTCGACGAGGGGTTCCAGGGCCTGGGTGGAGAGCGGACGGTCGGTGGGCAGGGCGGCCAGCACCGCGCGCACCTGCTCCTCGGGCGGGAAAGCGAGCGAGGCGAAGTATCGCCAGATGGCGGCGTCCTCGGCGCCGGGCAGCAGCAGCACCTCGGCGTGTTCGACGGCTCGACCGGCCCGCCCGACCTGCTGGTAGTAGGCGATCGGCGAGGGTGGCGCGCCGAGATGCACCACGAAGCCGAGATCCGGTTTGTCGAAGCCCATGCCGAGCGCGCTGGTGGCGACCAGCGCCTTGATCTTGTTGTCGAGCAGGTCCTGTTCGGCGGCGCGGCGGTCGGCGTCCTCGGCCTGCCCGGTGTAGGCCGCCACCGACCAGCCCCGGGACCGCAGGAACTCGGTGGTCTCGGTGGCCGCCGCGACGGTGAGGGTGTAGATGATGCCCGAGCCGGGCAGCCGGTCCAGGTGGTCGGCGAGCCAGCCGAGCCGGTGCGCCGGGTCGGGCAGTTCGAGTACGCCCAGCCGCAACGACTCCCGGTCCAGGCTGCCGCGCAGCACCAGCACGTCCGGTCGGGCCACCGCCGGATCGGTCGGCTCGGTGCCGAGCTGCTCGGCCACGTCCCGAGTGACCCGGGCGTTGGCGGTGGCGGTGGTCGCCAGCACCGGCGTGTGCTCCGGCAGCCGGCCGAGGAACGTACGCAGCCGGCGGTAGTCCGGTCGGAAGTCGTGCCCCCAGTCGGACACGCAGTGCGCCTCGTCCACCACCAGCAGGCCCGTGGTGGCGGCGAGCTGCGGCAGCACGCCGTCGCGGAACTCCGGGTTGTTGAGCCGCTCCGGGCTGATCAGCAGCACGTCGACCGTGCCGGCGTGGATCTCGGTGGTGATCTCCGCCCACTCGTCCAGGTTCGCCGAGTTGATGGTCCGGGCCCGGATCCCGGCCCGCGCCGCGGCGTCCACCTGGTTGCGCATCAACGCCAGCAACGGCGACACGATCACGGTGGGGCCGGCCGGCTGCTCGCGCTCGCGCAGCAGCGCGGTGGCCACGAAGTAGACTGCCGACTTGCCCCACCCGGTGCGTTGCACGCAGAGCACCCGCCGCCGGTCGACCACCAATGCCTCGATCGCCCGCCACTGGTCCTCGCGCAGGCGGGCGTGGTCGCCGGCCAGCCGCCGCAGCACCGCTTCGGCCCGCTGTCGTACCGCCGTGCGTTCCTGGCTCATCCGGCATTTCTACCAGCGTCCGGTTCGGCGGCACCCGCGTCAGGCCGCAGCCGGCGGAACTCTGGCATAGGATTCCCGTTCGTTCCCGGAGAGAGAGACGAGATGACTCAGCGAACCGGCACCACCGCCCGTACCCGGCGGTTCGCGGCCACCGCTGTCGCTCTGCTGGCCGCGACCCTGATGGCCGGCTGCGATGACAAGGACGCCAGTCCGCAGGCCATTCCGCCGCCACCGCCGGACCCGAAGCAGGAACTGCTGGCGGCGGTGCCGGACGCCCAGGACCCGGCCTTCCGCTTCAGCACGAGTGACGCCTCGGGTGACGTCTCCGGCACGATCGACCCGGCCAACCGGGGCATGCAGATGGAGATCGTCAGCAAGGACAAGGACTTCACCCTGGAGATGGCCTTCCGGGTGGTCGAGGCCCGCACCTGGATGCGGGTGAAGTTCAAGGGCGAGCGGGACATCCAGGAGCTGATGAAGCTGCCGACCACCTGGATGGAGCTGGATCCGGCGAAGATCAAGGGGTCGGAACCGCTGCCCACGTACGAGGGCAACGACCCCGGCAACGCCGAGGTGATCATCCGCGCGGCCTCCGACGTGCAGGCCGGCGAGGGCGGCACGTACACCGCTGTGGTCGATTTCTCCACCCAGCCGGAGCTGGTGGAGGCCATGGCGGAGGTGGCTCCGCTCGGCGACGTCACCGAGCCGGTCCCGCTCACCGCCCTGGTCGGCCCGGACGGCAACCTCGCCTCGCTCACCCTGGAGATCCCGGCGATCGGCAAGCGGAAGGCATCTGAGTACGTGGTGGAGTACTCCGACTTCGGCACCGCCCCGCAGATCGTCGCCTTCGCCGGTGACGAGGCGAAGGCGGCGCCGAAGGCCGCGTACGACATGCTCAACAACGGCTGACGGGGATCGCGAGGGGGCGGTACGGCACGCCGTTGTGCCGTACCGCCCCCTCGCGATCAGTCCTCCCGGCGCCGGCCGGGGCGCAGGGCGTCGCGGAGCAGAGCCAGCCGAGGTGCCAGGCTGGCCAGTCCACCGGGGAAGAAGTAGACCGCCAGGATGAAGACGGTGCCGAGGACGAAGAGCGGCTCGGAGAGCGGGCGGCTGAGGAAGGCCGGCAGCGCCTCCACCGCCCCGGAACTGCCGAACGACACCAGCCGATGGTCGAGATACATGTAGAGGATGCCGCCCAGCACCGGACCCCAGCGGGTGCCCGGCCCACCGAGCACCACCATCACCAGCAGGGACAGGGTCAGCTCGCTGCTGGTGATGTGCGGTGAGGCACCGCCGACGATCAGGCAGTAGACCACCCCGCCCGCCGCAGCCAGGCCGCCGGCCAGGGTGAAGGCGACAAGCTTGAACCGGTACGGGTCCAGCCCGAGCACCCCGATGCGGCGCTCGTCGTCGCGCAGCCCGGCCAGCACCCGCCCGGTCGGCGAGCCGCTGACCCGGTGCACCACAAGCACCACCACGACCAGGTAGGCAAGCGCCAGCCAGTAGAGGTTCACCGTGTTGGCGACCCCGACCAGCCCGGCGGGCAGCCCGGAGACGTCCAGCGGCAGGCCCTCCTCACCTCCGGTGAGCCCGCCGAAGTCCCGGGCCACCAGGATCGCCCCGACCTGGGCGAAGGCCAACGTCACCATGGCGAAGGCGATGCCCACGGTACGCAGCGCCACCGCGCCGATCAGCCCGGCGAGGATCGTCCCGCCGACGATGGCCAGCGGCGCGGCCTGCCAGAGCGGCAGCCCGGCCCGGGTGATCAGGATGTCGGTGCCGTACACCCCGGCGGCGAAATAGAGGGCGTGGCCGAAGGAGAGCATCCCGGTCCGCCCGAAGAGCAGGTCGTAGCCGGCCGCCAGGCCACCGAAGACCAGGCAGACGGCGAGCAGTTGCAGGGTGCCCGGCGAGTTCAGCGCGCCCTCGAAGATGCCCGGCAGGTGCAGCGTCGAGTACGGCAGGATGACCGCCACGACCAGCACCAACAGCGGCAGGTACGGGCGCAGCCGGCTGACCCGGCCACCGGTCAGCTCGGCCGGCACCGCCGCTGGGGGCGCCGGCACCTCGGGACTTTTGACCTCGGTCATGCGATGGCCGCCTTTCCGGCAATGCCCTGCGGGCGCAGCAGCAGCACCACGGCGAGCAGTGCCACCACGCAGATGTCACCCAGCCCGGAGGTGCCGTAGTAGTTCACGAACTGTTGCAGCAGCCCGACCGCGACCGCCGCGTACGCCGACCCGACCACCGAGCCCATGCCGCCGATCACCACCACGATGAACGCGAAGATCAGCAACGAGCCGCCCTGCTGGGGCGAGACGGTGCCGAAGTAGACGCTGCCCAGCGCGCCGGCCAGTGCCGCCGCCGCCCCGCCGATGGCGAAGACCAGGGTGAACGCCTTGCGTACGTCGATGCCCAGCGCGGTGACCATCTCCCGGTTCTCCACTCCGGCCCGGATGATCAGGCCGTACCGGGTCCACTGGAGGAAGGCCAGGATCGCGGCGAGCACCAGCACCGCCGCGATGATCAGCAGCAGCCCGCCGTTCGGCACCTGCGCGCCGAGGATCGTGGTCACCTGGCGGGTCCACTCCGGACGCGGGAACGGTCGGGCGTCCGCACCCCAGGTGGCCTGCAACAACGCCACGCCGGCCAGGGAGAGACCGACGGTGACCAGCACCTGCTCGATGGTGCGGGAGTAGAGCGGCCGGATCAGCACCAGCTCGACCAGCACCGCCATCAGCGTGCCGGCGGCCACCCCGAAGGCGACCGCGACCACGAAGCCCAGGCCGTCGGCCCCGGCACCGGGCAGGTTACCGGCGGCCCACCAGGTGGCGTACGCGCCGACGCCGAGGAAGAGCCCGTGCGCGAAGTTGAGCACGTCGGCCAGGCCGAAGACCAGGGACAGCCCGGAGGCCACCAGGAAGTAGAGCGCCGCCAGGCCGAGCCCGGTGAGCGTCAACAGGATGATCGCGTCCATCAGTGGCCGTCCTTCCGGGCCGCGGCCGGCGTAGCGTCATGGGCTTCGGCCGAGCCGACGCCGAGCAGCGACCTGGTCAGCGCGGTCTCCGACAGCAGTTCCTGGGCGTCTCCGGCCCAGGCCACCTTGCCGGCGGCGAGCACCACCGCGTCCCGGGCCAGCCGCCGGACCACCGCCAGGTTCTGCTCGACCAGCAGCACCGGCACGGATTCGGCTACCCGTTCCAGCACCTCGGCGACCTCGGTCACCACCTTCGGGGCCAACCCCTTGGTGGGCTCGTCGACCAGCAGCAGCCGGTTGTCGTTGAGCAGCACCCGGCCGATGGCGAGCATCTGCTGCTGCCCGCCGGAGAGTGAACCGGCCCGTTGCCGGGACCGCCGGTCCAGTTCGGGAAAGAGCGCGAACACCCGGTCGTACGCCGGGGTGCTGCCGCGCCGCTCGGCGAGCCGCAGGTTCTCCGCGACGGTGAGGCCGGCGAAGACGCACCGGTCCTCCGGCACGTAGCCCAGCCCGCCACGAACCAGCCGGTGGGTCGGCCGGTCCAGCAGGGACTGCTCCCCCATCCGGACCGTGCCGTCCACCTCGCCGTTGCGGGGGGTCAGCCCGACCACCGCACGCAACGTGGTGGTCTTGCCGACCCCGTTGCGCCCGAGCAGCACTGTCACCCCGGTCGGGGCGACAGTGAAGGAGACACCCTGGAGGATGTGCAGCCCGGCGATCCGGACCGACAGATCGTCCACGGTGAGTACCGGCTGGCTCACAGCTCCTCCCCCAGGTATGCCTCTTGCACTGTCGGGTTGGCCATGACCGTCTCCGGGGTGTCGCAGGCCAGCAGGGCGCCGTGGTGCATCACGGCGATCCGGTCGGCCAGTTCCAGAATCACGTCCATGTGGTGCTCGACCATCAGCACCGACCGGCCGTTGTCGCCGGTGAGCGAGCGGATGACCTGGACGAGTTCGGGGACGTCCTCGGCGCTGACCCCGGCCATCGGCTCGTCCAGCAGCATCACCGTCGGTTCGCCGGCCAGCAGCAGGGCGATTTCCAGCTTGCGTTTCTCGCCGTGGGCGAGGGTGCCGGCCAGTGCCGTACCCCGGTGGGCCAGGCCGACCCGGTCCAGCGCCGTGTCGGCGGCGGCGGCCACCTCCCGGTCGGCCGCCGCCCGCCGCCACAGCTTCATCGATCCCCCGCGGTGTGCCTGCACGGCGAGTCGGACGTTCTCCCGCACGGTGAGCGAGCCGAAGACCGAGGACGCCTGGAAGGTACGCCCCAACCCGAGCCGGGCCCGTCGGTGCGGCGGCAGGGCGGAGATGTCCCGCCCGTCCAGGGTGACCTGCCCCTCGGTGGGCCGGCGCAGGCCGGTGATCAGGTTGAACAGTGAGGTCTTGCCGGCGCCGTTGGGGCCGATCACGCCGAGGAACTCCCCGGGTGCCAGGTCGATCTCGACCGAGTCGACGATGGCGACCTCACCGATCCGCCAGGTCAGACCGCGGGTGGCGAGCATGCCCGCCTCAGCCCTTCATCGCCTGGACCGGCGGCGCGGTCTCCTCACCGGTGAGCGCCTTCTGCGCGGTCGCGGTGAAGTTCTCCCCGCTGCCGGCCAGGTTCGCCTGGTACATCGGCTGGAGCAGGGCGTGGTCCTCGGCGCGGATGGTCATGGTGCCCTTCACGCCCTCGAAGCTCCAGCCCTCCAACGCGGAGATCATCTTGTCGACGTCGTCGCCGCCCTCCTGCGCGGCCCGGACCACCATCTGGGCGGCGGCGAAGCCGTCCGGGTGGAACAGGTCGAGGGTGCCGCCGGGAACCTTCGCCTTCGCGGCCTTGGCCGCCTCGGTGTCGCTGGCCCCGTCGAAGTAGTGCGACAGGAAGGAGATCTTGGTGCCGGCCGCCCCGAAGGTGGGCCAGGAGGCGCGGATGTCCAGGCCGGTGACGACTGTGGTGGAAGTCAGCACCCCCTGCTGGTCGAGGGTCTGCCACATGGCCGGGGCGGTGGAGCCGGCCCAGGCGACGAAGAGCAGGTCCGGCTTGGCGGACTTGATCTGGCTGGCGAACGGGGTGAACTCGGTGGCGCTGGCGGGCGCCCGGACCGCGCTGACGGTCGCCCCGGCACCGCCGATGACCTCCTTGACCGCCGCCTCGTTGGCGTCGCCGAAGGCACCGTCCTGGGCGAAGACGACCACCTTCTTGCCGGTCGGGTCGCCGATGAACGACTTGGCGGTGACCACGTCCTGGTACGACTGCCGGCCGGAGCGGAACGTGTACTTGTTCGCACCGGTCACCGCGTCGGTGGCGGCCGGTCCGGAGATGAACAGGACCTTGTTCTGGGCGGCGATCGGGGCGACCTGGAGCGCCACCCCCGAGGCCGTCGAACCGGCAATGATCTTGTTGCCCTTGCCGATCAGGTCCTTGGCCGCGGAGACCGCCTTGGCCGGGTCACCGGCGTCGTCGACCTCGGTGATCTCGATCGCCCGGTCGCCCACCTTGTTGGTGCCGTTGGTGGCGAAGTCCAGGCCGGCCCGGAACCCTTCGATGTACTGCTTTCCGTAACTGGCCAGCGCTCCCGACTGGGAGTAGACCAGACCAACCTTCACCGGCGCGGCACTGTCGCCGCCGCCACTGGCGGTGTCCTGTGGACTGCCACACGCCGTGGCGGCGAGCGCCGCGGCCATCATCGTGGCGGTGGACAGGAACACCCGTCGTGTCGTCCGGACCGTCATAGCGACTCCACGTGAGGACTCAGAGGGAGAGGAAACCTTATGTGTCGGCTCACGCTAGAAGTGACGTCACCCACGGGCTATGTGGCGGAAACACACAAGTAACCGGCATGGAGTGGCCCACCTTGACAAGCCCGGGGCCAGGGTGGCGACGCCACCACCCCTGCGGCGGCCACCGCCGCCACCGCCCGACCCGTCCCTGTGTCGATCCCGGACACGACCGTGGCGTCTCCCGCCCCGCCGCACGAGACACCGCAACCCGTGCCCTCAACCGCCCCGGATACCCCGGCATACCGCAACTCGTTCCACCCCGTGGTGCCGGCGGCCTCGATGTTGGGAAAGAAGCTCAGCGCGCGGGTGAGCGTCCGGGCGAACCGCCGCGCGGCGGCCAGATTCGCGACCCGCACCGGCAGGTGCACCACGAAGCGACCGCTGCTCATCGCCACCCCTCCGGCGTGCACCGGGTGCGCCAGCTACGAAGTGCCCGCTTGACGCGTACGTTCTCCTCGACGACCGTGACCAGGTCACGCCGCACGCAGGCCAGTTCGGCGGCGACCCGGTGCAGGTAGGCGTACACCTCCTCCGGGTCGAGCCCACCCGGCACCGATCGGAACCGCTGGGCGCGGATCTGCCCCGGGGTCAACCGCGGACCCGTCGCCGACCGGAACCACCCGCCGTTCGGAGACCGGCTGCTCCGGTCCGGCCGGAACAGGTTGAACATGTTGCGCACGGACGCTCCTTCTGCTGGCAACCGCACGCCGAGCGCGCGGCACGCGTGGAGGCGGCCCGGCCGCCGGACAGGGGACGCCGGCCAGGCCGCCGGCCCCGCGACCGCAGCCCTCCTTGGCGGTACGACCCCGGAGCCCACTTCACGTCCGCCTCCGCAGGTTTGCCGAACCAACCGGAGCCGGACACCGTCAACCTACAACAGTATCTATAGATAGTCGAGTCAGTAGCGATGGTGGCGTAACAAGTTGTTGCAGTTACTTGTGCAGGTGGGGCAGGATCGGAGGTGCCGAACCAACCGGAGTCCTCACCATGCCCACAGCACCCGCGCCCTACAAAGTCATCGCCAACGACTTCGCCGCGAAGATCAAGAGTGGCGAACTAAAACCCGGCGACAAACTGCCGTCGACCAGCCAGATCGCCGACATGTACAACGTCAGCGTCGGCACCGCGTACCGTGCGATGTCGCTGCTGCACGATCGTGAGCTGATCACCGGCCAGCCCGGCCGGGGCACCTTCGTCGCCGACCGCACTGCCGAGTAGCCCACCTTCTGGGAGGCACGCTTCCTCGTCGCTGGAGACAAGTCCGGGCAGTGGCAGGGCATGACGCAGGGCCAACTCGCCGAGGCCGCCGGACTTTCACCGGCTCAACGTGGCCTGATCCGGGTGCCCGCGTTGGCTGCCCGGTGATCTACGCCAAGGCGACTACTCGGAAGCCAGTTGCTGGGCCAGGTGAGTCAGGCCGCCTCTGATCAGGCGGCCGTAATCGTCGTCGCCGAGCGCGCCGATGCCCGCCTCGGCGTGCTGGAGATGCGCGCGGGCCTGGTCCAGATCGCCGAGCTTGCGGTAGCACTCACCCAGGTTGAGGTGCAGCGACGGATACAGGCCGGCCACCGACAACGGCACCCCGGCTTCGGCGACCCGGGCCTCGGTGAGTCGGTCGGCAGCGGCCAGCGCCCGCTGATCCCAGAGCAACTCCTGGTGCACGTCGTCCTGCACATCGGCCATCGAGTGCGCCAGCACGCACACGTGCAGCGGGTCGCCCTGTTCCCCACCGATCTCGTCCCAGAGCTGCGCGAACAGGTCACGCGCGGCCTCGCGTTGCCCTTGCCCATGGTGCAACTGCACGCCTTCGTTGATGCGGGCAAGCGCGGCATCGACGACCATCGGCTCTCCTCACTCCCGCGCCCTACCAGCAACTTCAGGGAAAGTGCTGCCTCGGGGCCGCACCCTACCAACAACTTCAGGGAAAAAGCTGCCTCGGGGCCGCACCCCACCAGCAGCCACGCGTGACGGGCCGCCACCCCGAAACCGGGGTGGCGGGCCGGCAAAGGAGTGGTCAGCGGCGGGGTAGGCCGGCGCGGGCGGCGACGGCGGTGTCCGGGTGGTCGGTGAAGACGCCGTCGAGGCCGAGGCGGTAGAACAGCTCGTACTCGGCCTGGATGTCGCCACGGGCGTTCGGGTCGGTGCCGATGCGGAGGTCGACCGGGAGGAACTGGTTCTCCGCCCGGAAGGTCCAGGCGTGCACGATCAGCTTCTCCCGGTGCGCGTCGCGTACGAGCGTGGTCGGGGCGAGCAATCTGCCGGCCGAGTCACGCGGCACGATCAGGTTCTTGTTCGCGCCGATCCCGTCGGCGTACCGGGCGATCCACTTGAGACCCGCCGGAGTGGCCAGGTCGCGGTAGGTACGGCTGTCACCGGAGACGGTGAAGTCGTACGGGCGACCGGAGGCGTCCAGCAGTTGAGCCAGTCGTACGTCGATCATGCGGTCCAGCCGCCGCAGGTTGGCCGTCTCGAAGGACTGGATGATCACCGGCGCGGAGCGCCTGGTCCAGCCGTTGCGCCGCAACACCTCGACCAGCGGCTCCTCCAGCGGCAGGCCGATCGAGACGAAGTACGACGGGTGCTTGGTCTCCGGATAGACGCCGATGACCCGACCACGGGCCTTTCCCTCGGCCCGGGCCAGGTCGATCACCTCCTGGAAGGTCGGCACCTGGTACTGCCCGTCGAAGGCGGTGTTGCCGACCCGCACCTGCGGCAGCCGCTCCTTCGCGCGCAGCGTGCGCAGCTCGGCCAGGGTGAAGTCCTCGGTGAACCAGCCGGTCACCGAGGAGCCGTCGATGCTCTTCGTGGTCCGGCGGTCGGCGAACTCGGGCCTGGTCGCCACGTCCGTCGTACCGCTGATCTCGTTCTCGTGCCGGGCCACCAGCACGCCGTCGGCGGTCGCTACCAGGTCCGGTTCGATGTAGTCGGCGCCCATCCGGATGGCCAACCGGTACGCCTCGATGGTGTGCTCCGGTCGGTAGCCGCTGGCGCCGCGGTGGCCGATCACGACGGGTTGGTGGTCCGCCCGGGCCGGGTCGGGACCGGGTGCCGGCTTCGCCGCGACGGCCAGGCCGGGCACGGCCACGGCGGCGAGCAGCACCGCCGACACGCCGAGGGCGGAAAGGGTACGTCGTCGCAACGCGGTCTCCTTTACGTCTGGGAATCCCGCTCAGCAGACCCGGCCGGGCTGACCACCAGTTGGTCCGCGCCTGACCAGCCGGTGAATCCTCGGATTCCGCATTCGACTACGGAGAAAGGGGAGGAATCGGAAGATTGGCTGGTGCGCCGGTTCTTCCGTCACCCGGTCCGACTCGTGCCGATCTCCTTCCTGGTGGCGATCATGTTCGGCACCGGCCTGCTGATGCTGCCCCCGATGGCGATCGAGGACCGGCACCCGTCCTTCCTCACCGCGCTCTTCACCAGCACCTCGGCCATCTCAGTCACCGGCCTGGCCGTCGTCGACACCCCGCACTACTGGTCAACTGCGGGCCTGGTGGTCATCACCGTGCTCACCCAGCTCGGCGGCCTCGGCATCCTGACCGGTGCCGCGCTGGTGATCCTGACCGTCTCCCGCCGCCTCGGCCTGCAGAACCGGTTACTGGTCCAGGCCGAGACCCTGGAGTACGGGCTCGGCAACATCCGCCGGCTGCTGCTGCACATCGGCGCCACGGTGCTGGCCTGCGAGGCGCTGATGACGGTCGTCGTCACCGGTCGGCTCTGGATGGCCTACGACTACTCGCTGGGCGGCGCGCTCTGGTCGGCCGGCTTCCACTCCATCCAGGCGTTCAACAACTCCGGTTTCTCGCTCTACCCGGACGGGTTGCTGGCCTTCTCCCGGGATCCCTGGATCACCCTGCCGCTGGCTTTCGGCAGCGTCGTCGGCGGGGTCGGCTTCCCGGCGCTGTTCGAGGCGGTCCGCCAGTGGCGCCGGCCGGCCCGCTGGGCGGTCGCCACCAAGCTGACCATCTGGGGCAGCGTGGTCCTGGTGGCCGTCGGCACCGTCGCCTTCCTGGCCATCGAGTGGAGCAACCGGGGGACGATCGGGCAGTACGCCGCCGCGGACAAGCTGCTCGCCGCGTTCAGCCAGATCGCGCTCGCCCGCACCGGCGGGATCGAGGTGGTGCCTCCCGGTGCGATCCGGGAGGAGAGCTACCCGCTGCTGATCTGGTTGATGTTCATCGGCGGTGGCAGCGCCAGCACCGCCGGTGGGATCAAGGTCTCCACCTTCTTCCTGCTCGCCTTCGTCATCTGGGCGGAGATCCGCGGCGAGCCCGACGTGACGGTCGGGCGCCGCCGGGTCGCCACCGCCAGCCAGCGGCAGGCCCTCACCGTGGCCCTGCTGAGCGTCGCCATCGTGGCGGCATCCGCCAGCCTGCTCATCGCGATCACCAACCACCTGCCGGTCCAGACCGCCCTCTTCGAGATCACCTCGGCCTTCAGCACCACCGGGCTCACCGTCGGCGTGACGGCGAAGCTCGGCGACGCCGGACATCTGCTGCTGATCGTGCTGATGTACGTCGGCCGGATCGGGCCGCTCACCCTCGGCTCGGCGATCGCCCTGAACACCCGGCGCCGGCTCTACCGCTACGCAGAGGAGCAACCCATTGTCGGATAAGAACGTCGACGCCGGTGGTATCGCCGTGATCGGGCTCGGCCGGTTCGGCTGCCACCTCGCCGAGTCGCTCACCGCGCTCGGCCACGACGTGCTGGCGATCGACCGCAGCCCGCAGCAGGTGCAGAAGTGGTCGACCCGGCTGGCTCAGGTGACGCAGGCCGACTCCACCGACGGGGAGGCACTGCGCCAGCTCGGCGTGGCGGAGCTGCATCGGGTGGTGGTGGCCATCGGCGCCTCGGTGGAGTCCAGCGTGCTCACCGTGCTCGCCCTGGTCGAGCTGGGAATCCCGCAGATCTGGGCCCGCGCCACCTCCACCCAGCACGCGAAGATCCTCGAAGCGGTCGGCGCCCAACACGTGATCTTTCCCGAGGCGGAGACGGGAGAACGACTGGCCCACCTGATCGTCAGCCGGATGCTCGACTTCGTCGAGATCGAGGGTGCCTTCGCGATCGCCAAGATGCGGGTGCCGGAGCCGCTCGTCGCCCGCTCGATCAGCCAGGCCCGGCTGGTGGAGCGCTACGGCGTACGGGTGGTCGGGATCAAGCGGGCGGGCGAGAACCGGTACCGCTACGTCGCCGAGGGGCTGGAACTGCGCCGCGACGACATCATCATCGTGGAGGGAACCATCGAGCAGGTCCAGCGTTTCTCCATGCTGTCCTGACCCGGTCAGCCGCCCTTGGCGTGCTTCGGCGGCCCTCCGCCCGGCTTGCCCTTCTTGCCGGCCCTGGCCTTGGCTGCCTTGCCCTTGCCCGGCGCACCGTTCGCCTGGGCGTGCTCCGGCTTGCCCTTCTTCGGCTTGCCCTTGTCCGGCTTGTCCTTCTTGGGCTGCTCCTTCTTCGCCTCCGACTTCGCCTTGGTCCCACCCGCACCGCCGGAACCGGCCTTGCCGGCCGCGGCCCGCACCGGCTTCGGCTTGGCCCTCGGCGCGACCCCCGCCACGCCGGAGACCTGCACACCGCACAGATCGTCGCCCACCCGGAACTCCACCGGCAGCGGATTCGACCCGGTGTACGTGCCGGACAGGGTCAGCTTCTCGGTGGCCCCCGGTGCCAGCGCGCGACGCTGCGGGCCGGGCTCCACGACCACCGCGCGGCCCTGCTGGCGTACCGGTGCCGAGGTCGCCGGGACCACCTTCTGCTCACCCGGGAAGGCGAACCGCATCGTCCAGTCGCGCAACTCGTGCTGGCCGGTGTTGGTCAGGCTCACCTCGGCGGTGAAGTCCTTGCCGGAGTCCTTGCGCAACGCGTACGAGACCTGACAGGGGATCTCCTGCCCGCTGCCGATGCGGGCCTGGGTCGGCTGGTCGATGCCGCCACTGGCCGGGCTGCGCGAGGTGACCCCCCACACCGCCGCCGTCACGGCCATCAGCCCGGCGGCGGCCACCGCCGCCTCGATCCGTCGCCGGCGGTCCGCCGCCCGGCGGGTACGCAGGCCGGCGAAGGGCAACGCGTCGGTCGCCGCAGACCAGGGCAGGATCGTGGTACTCGCGCTGGCCAGCCGCAGCGGCTCGGCCCGTCCGGCGGCGGCCGGCAGCACAGGTGTCTTCCCGACGGCCCGGGCGAGAGTCTCGGCCAACTCGGTGGTGGCGGGCCGGTCCACCGGTCGCTTCGCCAGGCAGCGCTGGATCAGGTCGCCGACCTCGGCGGGCAGCTCCGGCACCGCGGGCATCGGTTCCGGCTCGCGGTACATGTGCGCCCGCAGCATCTGGGTGGTGGTGTCGGCCTGCCAGGGCAACTGCCCGGTGAGCATCCGGTAGAGCAGCAGCCCCACCGCGTACACGTCGGTGGCCGGGCTGACCTGGCCGTTGTCGAGCCGTTCCGGGGCGAGGTAGGCGGGCGTGCCGAGCAACGTCCCGTCCGGCCCCTTCTCGCTCTCCCCGACCAGCGCCGAGATGCCGAAGTCGACGACCTTCACCCCGGTCGGGGTGAGCATCACGTTGCCGGGCGTGACATCGCGGTGCACCACGCCCCGGGCGTGCGCGGTGGCCAGCGCGCCAGAGACCTCCGCGGCGACCGTCACCGCCTCCCGCCACGGCAGCCGTCCGTCGCGGGCCAGCCGCGCGGTCAGCGGAGCACCGTCGACCAGCTCCATCACCACGTACGGCACGGTCAGCCCGACCTGGTCGGACTCACCGTAGTCGTACACGTTCGTGATGTGGGGGTGGCAGAGCCGGGCCGCCGCCTGGGCCTCGGTGCGGATGCGGTGCCGGAACGCCCGGTCGCTGGCCAGCCGGGAGGCGAGGACCTTCACCGCGACCTGGCGGCCGAGCACCTCGTCGTAGCCGCGCCAGACCACCGACATGCCGCCCGCGCCGAGCTGCTCGATCAGCCGGTAGCGCTCACCGAGCAACTGCGCGCCCCTGCGTACGCCTGATCCCATGGTCGCCGTTGTTGCCCGAGGTGAGGGTGCCTACACCTTTCTGGTCGGATTCGGTCGGCGATGTCACCCGATCAGGCGGTGGCAAGCAGTTGGTCCACCGGTGCGTAGTCATCGGTCAACACCAACGCGTCGCCGACGAAACCGCTCAGTTCGCTGCCGGAGAGCAGGCTCGCCGGTTCGTTCTCGGCGTCCAGGCGAACCTGGAGGGCCGCCAGCGGCAGCGGCGCGTCGGAGGCGACGATCAGGAAGTTGGCGCCCCGCAACCCGGCCAGCGCCTCCGGCGGGGCGATCAGCGCCACGTGCCGGAACTCGGCGGCGACGGTGGCCACCTCGCTGGTGATGAACCGCAACGGCGGATAGTCGATCACGTTCTGCACGTACACCCCGCCGGGCCGGGTCACCCGCCGGATGTCGGCGGCCATCTCCCGGGTGGCCAGGTGCCAGGGCACCACCAGGTGACCGAAGGCGTCACCGACCACGAAGTCACGGCTCTCGGTCGCCTCGGCGGCCACCAGCATCCGGGCGTCGCCCACCACCGCCCGCAGGTCCGGCCCCTGCGTCACACCGAGTTGCCGCTCGCCCAACTCGACCAGCCCACCGTCGATCTCGAAGACCAGGTTGTCGGTGCCGGCCCGGGTGGCGGTCAGGTAACGGGGCACGGTGAACCCGCCGCCGCCCAGGTGCAGCGCGTCGAGGCGCTGCCCCGGCGGGGCGATCACGTCGGCCACCGCACCGATCCACCTGGTGTACGCGTACTCCAGGTGGGTCGGGTCGGCCAGGTCCACGTACGAGTGCTGGGCCGAGTTGAGCAGCAACGTCCGGCCGCTGGACCGGCCCGGATCGGCCTCCACCCGGGCGCAGTGGTACGCCGTCTCCACGTCACACGGGTTCGGCGCGACCACGGTCAGCCCGACCCCGACCAGGCCGAGCACGGCCAGGGCCGACTTGAGTCGGGCCGGGCCGGGCAACGCGGCCTGTTCCTGGCGACGCAGGTACACCCAGAGCGCGATGCCGGCGATGCCGAGCGAGGCGGCCAGCCCGAACAGGATGACGGTGCTGGGCAGGGCAGCCACCAACACGAAGCCGGTGAGCAGGGTGGCCGTGACGGCGCCCAGCGTGCCGATGCTGGAGAGCCGGCCCACCACCTGGCCGGTGCGGCGCAGGTCGGCGAGCTGAAGCTTGATCACCATCGGGCTGACCGCGGAGAGCAGCATCGCGGGCGCGAACACCGCGACCGCCACCAGCAGCAGGATCGCGCTTGCCGCGCCACCGCGCAGCACCTCACCGGCGTACCGCACCGCCGGCAAGGTGATCGCGGTGGCGATGCCGGAGAGCACCAGCGCCGGGGCCAGCAGGGTGCGCGGATCACGCCGGTCGGCCAGCCAGCCACCCGCCCACGCGCCGTACGCGATGGCGGCCAGCGCGATGCCGATGACCGAGCTGGTCACCTGGAGGGTGACGCCCACGTACGGCCCGACCAGGCGCAGCGCGGCGGTCTCCAGGACCAGGACGGCCCCACTGGAGTAGAAGACCAGGAAGGCGGCGAGCCCGTTGGGCAGGGCCCGCGCCCCTTCCAGGTCGGCCGGTGCCGGTGGGACCGACACCTCAGGCGTTGGAGAGTTCATCGTGGCGATGGTACGCAGCGAACCCGGGGTCGCGGGTCAATGCATCGAAGTGTGAACGTGGTTCGTGTGATCGGCGGCCGGGCTGCCGCTGCCGCTGTACGCCCGCCAGCCGGTGCCGGGATGCCAGATCTGCCGGTACCAGATCACGTAGAGCACACCGAGCCGGTCGGCGTTGCGCACGTGCCAGGCGGCCAGGCTGTCGCCGTACGCCTTGTCGCCGCCGGTGGCGGTGCGGTCCTCGAAGCCGTTGGTGGCCGCCGAGAAGTCGCAGGCCCGGCCCTTGGGGTGCTCGCCCGATCCACCGCTGCGGTAGCAGGAGACGTGCCGCTTGTAGCCGGCCGCCTTGGTCTGGTTGAGCATGTGCAGCGTGCGCGCGGTGATGCAGCCGGAGGTGGTCGGGTCGTTCACCGAGCACGACTCGCCGGGCCACGACCCGTCGGAGTTGCGCGGCGCCGGCGCCGCCGAGCTGGAGTTGCCGCCGCTGAACCCGCTGCTGCTGCCCGAGCTGACCGCCGCCAGGGCCGTCTCGGCCTCCTTCTTCTTCTTCGCCATCACCGCGACCTGCTTCTGCTGCTCGCGGACCTCGGCGTTGATCGCGAGCTTGGCCTCCCGGGCCTGCTCACGCGCCTCGGTCAGCTCGCGCACCCGGCGGCCGTCGCGCTGAGCCATCACGTCCAGGTTGGCGGCCCGCTGCACGAACGCCTCAGGGGTGGCGCTGTCCAGCAGCGCGGCGGTCGGGGTGAGCCGGCCGATCCGGTACGACTGGGCAGCCACCTCACCGACCAGGACGGTCAGCTCGTCCAGCCGGGCCTCGACCGCTGCCAGTTCGGTGCCGAGCTGCTTCTGCCGCTTCTTGGAGCCATCGAGCTTGCGCTTGGCCTCGATGTGCGCCTTGGCGGTGGCCTCCAGGGCGTCCCGCAGCTTCTTGCTGCCGCCCTCGTTGGGTTCGGCATACGCCGGCACGGCACCGACGCCGAACAGCATCGCCACCGCGGCGAGCAGGGCGATCAGCGGCCGGTACGGCCGGCGCCCGATGGGCATGGACCTGCGCACGAAAGCATCCTTTCGTCGGCCGCCGGCACCCGATGGTCACACTGCGCGGCGGCAACCTCCACCGGCGCCGGTCGGCGGCCTGCTGGCGAAGGCCGCCGGTCAGGATACCGGAACCATCCGCGCAGGCCACTCCCCCGACTCGGGCGGCCCATCGATTGTCGACACACCGTGAACACCGCCTCACCCACCGCCTCAGCGGGCCGGTCGGGCGCTGTTCAGCGCGCCCGGAGAAGAGCCTGGTGCACGTCGGTCCAGACCTGGTCGTTGATGGCGACCAGGAGGCCGTGCTCGGTGTTCGTCGGGTGGTAGTCGACACCGTCGAAGCGGCGCGCCACCCCGCCGGCGGCCTGCACCAGCAGCGACCCGGGGCCGTGGTCCCAGGGCAGGGTGCGCCAGAAGAGGACGAACTGCTGTCGGCCGGTGAGCAGGTCGAGGTATTCGCGGCCGGCGCAGTGCAGGCCCGGCAGCAGTTCACCGACCTGTGCTCCGCCCGACTCCACAGTCCGACGCTCCGACGGCGGCAGGAACCGCGTCATCGCGGCACCGCGCAGCTCACCGACGGGTGGCGCCGCGGGCGGCAGTCGCAGCGGCTTGCCGTCCAGGTACGTGCCCTCGCCGAGCCGGGCCGTGGCGAACGTCTCGGCCAGCGGGTCGAACACCCAGGCGGCGATCGGCTCGCCGTCGGTGTAGAGCGAGACCATCAGCGCGAAGGGACGCTTACCCGCCGCGAAGTTCGCGGTGCCGTCGATCGGGTCGACGAGCCAGACATCGCCCGCGTCGCGCAGGTGGCGCAGCAGGTCGGGATCGTCGGCCACCGCCTCCTCGCCCACCACCACCGAACCCGGCCGCAGCTGGCGCAACCCGGCCGTGATCATGTCTTCGGCCTTACGGTCGGCCACGGTGACCAGCTCACCGGGGGCCTTCTCGGTCACATCGGCCGCGCCGAGGTGACGGAAGGAGGGGAGTACGACCCGGTCGGCGGTCTCCCGCAGCAGTCCGGCGACATCGTCAAGCAGGGTGTCAGCCACGTGGCGGCAGCTTCACCACGCTGACGAAGAACTCGTCGATCTGCCGCACCACCGAGATGAACTGCTCGAAGTCGACAGGCTTTGTCACGTACGCGTTGGCGTGCAGCTGGTAGCTACGCAGGATGTCCTCGTCGGCCTGGGACGTGGTCAGCACCACCACCGGGATCCGGCAGAGCTGCTCGTCCTTCTTGATCTCCTCAAGCACCTCCCGGCCGTCCCGGCGGGGCAGGTTCAGGTCGAGCAGGATCAGGTCCGGCAGGACCGCGTCCGCGTACTGGCCCTCGCGGCGCAGGTAGGCGAGCGCCTCGGCACCGTCGGAGACGACGTTGAGCCGGTTGCGCAGCTTGTGCTCCTCGAACGCCTCCTGGGTCATCAACACGTCACCCGGATCGTCCTCGACGAGCAGCACCTCGATCGGGCTGTTGCCGTCCGCCGGCGCGGTCATCTCACCGCCTCCTTCTTGCCACCTGCGCTGTCCGGCGTGCCGCCGTCGGTCGTCGCCGCTGCGGCGATTGTGGTGTTGACGGTACCCTCGCCGTCCGGTCGGGGCGCGCCGGCTCCTGGCTCGTCCCTGGTCGGCGCCGCGTTCCCGGGCTCCCGGGTGCCCTCGGTGCCGGCGACCGCACCGTCCGCGTCGGCGGCGGTGTCCGTACCGTCGCTGTCGGTGTCCGGGTCGGCGGCGCTCGGGCCGTCCGTGCCGGTCGCGGAGGTCGCGGCCTCGACGTCGGCGGGCAGCGCCGGCAGGGTGAACCGGATCGCGGTGCCCTCGGGCACGTCGGTGTCCACCCAGACCCGCCCACCGTGGTATTCGACGATCTTCTTGACGATGGCCAGTCCGATCCCGGTCCCGGGGTAGGCGTCCTTCGCGTGCAACCGCTGGAAGATCACGAAGATCTTGTCGGCGAACTCCGGCTCGATCCCGATGCCGTTGTCCTGGCAGGTGATCTCCCACTCGCCGTCGACCAACCGGGCGGAGACGTGCACCCGCGGCGGCACGTCGGCCCGGCGGAACTTGACCGAGTTGCTGACCAGGTTCACCAGGAGGTTGGTCAGCAACGGCTCCTCGCCCCGGATCACCGGCATCTCGCCCCAGGTCAGCTCGGCGTCGGCGTACTGGCGAGCCGGCTCGGTCTGCGCGGCGACCTCCGCCATCAGCTGGTTCAGGTCGACGTCGGTGAAGCCGGCGGTGATCCGGCCGATCCGGGAGAACGCCAACAGGTCGTTGATCAACCGCTGCATCCGCTGGGCGCCATCCACCGCGAAGGCGATGTACTGGTCGGCCCGCTCGTCGAGCCGGCCGGCGTAGCGGCGTTGCAGCAACTGGCAGAAGCTGGCCACCTTGCGCAGCGGCTCCTGCAGGTCGTGCGAGGCCACGTAGGCGAACTGCTCCAGGTCACGGTTGGACCGGGTCAGCTCCTCGGCCTGCTTCTGAAGCTGGGAGTTGACCCACTCGATCCGCTCCCGCGCCTCGCGTACCTCGGCCAGGTCGGCCGCGATCTTCTGGCGCATCGCGTCCACGTCGTCGCCGAGGCGCTGGAACTCCGGCGGCCCGCCGCCGGTGATCCGGTGACCGTAGTCACCGGTGGCGACCTGGCGAACCTGACCGGCCAGGGTGGTGAGCGGGCGCAACACCATCCGGTCCAGCGACAGCAGCAGCGCGATGCCGGCCAGCGCGACCACCAGACCGGCCACGACAAGGAGTACGACCAGCAGGTTCCCGGTCCGCTCCACGTTCCGCGCGGTGGCTTCCCGGGCGGTCAGGATCTCCTCCTGGAGCGCGGCCACCGAGGTCCGCAGCTCGTCGAAGCGCTGCCGGCTCTCGTCGCTCAGCAACGCCTGCCCGGCGGCCGTGCCACTGGTCCTGGTCGCCTCGATCACCGGTTGGGCGATGGCCTGCCGCCACCCCTCCGCCTGCCGCTCCACGGTGACCAGATCCGCCTCGATGCCGGGATAGCTGCCGGCCAACTCCCGGATCCGTGCCGCAGTGTCCCGCTCCCGGGCCACGCCCTGCTCGTACGGGACCAGGTCCTCAGGGTCGGCGGTCACCGCGTAACCCCGGACCCCGGTCTCCTGGTCGAGCAGCGCGCTGAGCATCTCCTGGCCCTGCACCCGCAGCGGCCCGACCTCCATCAGCAGCACATCGGTGTGCTGGCGGTTCTTCGTGGCGACGATCGCCTCGGCCACCGCGACGCTGAACAGCAGCGCCCCGGCGACGCCGAGCAGCGCCAGCACCCGGCCGCGCAGGGTCCACCGGCTGAACCGGGAGCTCATCGGCCACCACCCCGGGACACCAGCAGCATCGCCACGTCGTCGGCGAACGGGCCGCCGTTGAGTTCCTCGGCCCGCCCGACCAACCAGGCCGGCAGTTCGGGCAACGCGACCATCCGGCTGGCCGGTTCGTCCAGCAGGCGGGTCAGGCCGGGCACGTCGAGCCGCTCGTCGCCGACGCCGATCCGGCCCTCGATCAGACCATCGGTGTACATCAACAGAGACCAGTCATCAGTGTCGAACTCCAGGTCGAAGGCGACAGGTCGGCGCGGGCGTACGCCGAGCAGCAGACCGCCCGGCGCCGGCACCGGAGCCACCCGGCCGTCGGCGAGCAGGACCGGCGGCGGGTGACCGGCCAGTCGTACGGTCGCCCGGTTGGCGCTGAGGTCCAGTCGGGCCGTGGCCACGGTGGCGAAGATCTCCTGGAGCCGGCGCTCGCTCATCAGCACCTGCTCCAGCGCGGGCAGCACCTCGTCGTCCGGCACCCCGGCCAGCACCAGGGCCCGCCAGGCCACCCGAAGCTCGACCCCGAGTGCGGCCTCGTCCACGCCGTGCCCACACACGTCGCCGACGATCAGGTCGATCCGGTCGGGTCGGGTCTGCACCACGTCGTAGAAGTCCCCGCCGATCAGGGCGGCGTGCCGGCCCGGTCGGTAGAACGTGTGCACCGACACCTGCTCGGTGGTCATCAACGGTTGGGGCAGCAGGCCGCGTTCCAGGCGGGCCGACTCGGCCTGGCGCAGCTCCACCTCGCGCAACCGGCGGGCGTTCTCGTCGGCGCGCTTGCGCTCCACCGCGTAGCGCAGCGCCCGGGTCAGCAACACCCCGTCCACCTGGCCCTTGACCAGATAGTCCTGGGCCCCCTCGGCGACCGCCACGATGCCCAGGTGCTCGTCGGACCGGCCGGTGAGCACGCAGACCGCCGCGCTGCCGGACATCTCCAACACCTGCCGCAGGCCGTCCAGCCCCTGCGCGTCGGGCAGACCGAGATCGAGCAGCACGCAGTCCACCCCGGCGATCCGCTGCCGGGCCTCACTCAGGCTGGTGGCGACAAGCAACTCGATCCCCGAGTTGGTCTCGGCCAACAGCTCACCGACGAGGAAGGCGTCACCCTCGTCGTCCTCGACCAGCAGCACCCGCAGCCGCTCACCGGGCGGCAGGTTGGGATTGCCGCCCAGACCGCCCTGAGGGTAAGGCCACGACACGACTGAGGGACCGGTCATTCCGGTCCCCCGGTGCGGCCGGGTCACCGCCTTGACGGGCGGGAGATCGTTGGTGATGTCGGGCTCCTTCCGACTGCCCTGCTGATCCTGTATTAGACAACGTTCGCACACAACACGACGGAGCGCCCTGGCGTGCCGTGGGGGATGATGGCCTACCCCTGGTCCCACCCCCGAGGAG
>NZ_POTX01000081.1 GCF_003236305.1 Micromonospora endophytica
GGGTCAGGATGGGGGGTGGGGGAGCAGGCGGAAGATGCGGATCTCGCGGCCGCCGGCTCGCTCGACATACACCTCGTAGGCGGGCCACTCGGTGACTAGCAACTGCCACAACCGCTCGCGGTCGTCACCGGTCACCACCTCGGCGCGTACCGGTATCCGGCGGCCTGCCACGTCGACCTGGGCGCTCGGTCGGGCGAGCAGGTTGAGCGCCCAGGCCGGCTGCTGCAACTGGCCCCAGTTGGAGCTGACCACCACGTACGTGTCGCCGTCGCGCACGTAGAGCAGGGGGTTGCTGCGGGGCTTGCCGGACTTGCGGCCGGTGGTGGTGATCACCAGCGAGGGGGCGAGCCCGAGTGCGACCACCCGGCCCCGGGTCAGCCGCCCGACCGCCCGGTCGAGCGGAACCACCAGGCGCACGACGCGGCCGAACCAGCGGTGCCTACCGACCCGGCGGGTGAGGCTTCCCAGAACGGACATCCGGCCAGTCTGCCTTCCGGTGGCCCGGTGCGGCACCCACCGATCAGGTCGCGTTTCACAGCGAGTCCAGGCGGCGTTCGACAGGTAGTCGGGAGCGGGTGAACAGCGCCGCTCCGAGCATCGCGACAAGCGGCACCACGACCAGCACGCCGAGCGTGAGCCAGGGAATCACCAGCGGGTACGTCGGCTCGACCGGCCAGCTCTCGGCGTACCGCTGATTGGTGAAGCCCAGGATGATCACCGCCGCCACGAGGCCACCGACGATCCCCAGCACCGAGCCGAGCACGGAGATCACGCCGGACTGACAGAGCGACAGCAGACGGCGTACGCCCGGACTGGCCCCGACCGCCGCGAGGGTGGACAGGTCGGCGCGTCCCTCCGCCGCGGCGAGACCTGTGGCGATGCCGGCGGCACCCACGGTGACCACCGCGGACACCCCGGCCAGCAACAGCAGCAGCGGCACGGTGTCGCCGAGCCGCCGATCGTCGTGGAACTCCAGCTCCAGCGGGGCGAGGGAGCGGGTCGCGGCGGTGAACGCTTCCTGCTGCCGCTGCCCGGGTGGTTCGTCGACGTCCAGCGCCCAGCCGGTCTGCTCCGGGGTGAGACCGAGCCGCTCGGCCGCGGCCGGGGAGAGCAGCAGCCAGTTGCTTCCGTATCCGATCTCCAGGGTGTGACCGGGCACGGTTGTGGTGTCCTCGATGCGCACCGGTTCCTCGGGGTCGCGTTGGACGCTGAGCCGGAGCTGCCCGTCCACCAGGTAACGATTGTCGGTCAGGACCGCCCCACCGGCTCGCAGAGTGGCGGTGGCGGCGGCCACGTCGTCGGGTGCCGCCCCGGTGAGGATCGGCAGGGCGGACCCGTCGTCCACGACGGTGCGCGGGTACATGGCGTAGTAGTCGTCGACCGGCCCCTGGCAGCGGGCATCGGCGCGGGCCTGGATCTGCTGCGCCTCGCTGAGCGGCTGGTGCGCCTGCCAGGGACAGGCCCGTTCGGTGGGCAGCACCGGGACGACGAGGCAGCTGTCGGTCTGCTGCCGGCAGCCGGCCGAGACCAGCGGAATGATGGTCCGGGCGCCGAGGTGCTGCCGGGCCGGGTCGGTGATCTCGGCGAGGGTGGGCAGGCGGGTGTCGGGCGGTCCGTTCACCGAGATCAGCACGCTGTGGCGGGGCAGCTGGGGTGGGTAGCTGACGGCATTGCGTTCCTGATCGCTGGCGAGCACCAGACCGAGCGCGACACTGGCGGCCACCGCGGCCATCACCGCCGAGATGGCTGGCGCGGTCGAGGAGCGTTGGCGACTGGCGTCGCGTACCGCGATCCGGGCTGCCAGCGGGAGGAACCGGCCGAGCCGGGCCAGCAGCCCCACAAGCATCGGGGTGGCGCAGACCAGACCGAGTTCACCCATGACCATCCCGGCGAGGATGACCGACTGCGAGGTCACCACCGCGCCGAGGGCGGCCACGCCGGCGCCACCGACGGCCAGCAGCACGCCGACGATCAGCCATCGGCGCGAGTGCCGGGGTGGGGTCCGGCGGCCGGCGAGCCCGGCCACCACGTCCTGCCGGGCCGCCGTCCACGCCGGCACCAGGGCGGCAAGCACCCCGGCGAGCACCGCGACCAGCGCGATCGCCACCAGTGCCGCCGGCCAGAAGCGGTAGCCAGCGAAGCGGTATCCGAAGATGAACTGCTCGACGAGGGAGCGGCCGGTGAACGCGGTGACCACGCCGATCACGATGCCGACAGCGGCACCGACGCAACCCAGCACCACCCCGTCGGCGAGCACCACCCGGCGCAGTTGCGCGGCGTCGCCACCGGCGACCGCGACCAGCGCGAGGTCCCGCCGCCGCCGCCGTACGCCGACCGCGAAGGCCGGACCGACCAGCAGCACCACCTCGAGCAGGCCGAGGCCGCCGATCAGCACCCCGCTGCCGACCTCCTCCACGTTCGCCCCCGACGCCATGTCCCCGGCCTCGAACACCGGGTCGGACGGCGCAGGTGTCCGGGAGGCGACCACGATTCCATGGTTGTTGAGGTGCCGGAAGAGGTCGTCGGTGATCGGCTCGGGGAGGGCCACCAGGTAGGCCTCGTCGGCGTGCTCCATCTCGGGCAGGGCCGAGGCGGGGGGTACGAACACCGCCGGGTCCAGTTGGTCGGGAAACTCGACCACACCGACGACGGTCCGGTCGCCGGCGCTGTCGCGGGTGCTGATCCGGTCGCCGACGCCGACGTCAAGCGCTCGCCCGGCGGCCAGGTTCACCGCGATCTCGTCCGCCGTGGCCGGCACCCGGCCGGTGTGCAGCCGGACGAGTCCGCGGCCGAGCGGATCGGTGAGGTCCACCACGGTGGCGGAGATGTCGTCGCGGAACCGTTCGCCGTCCCAGGCAGGGAAGAA
Organism: Micromonospora endophytica; assembly: GCF_003236305.1. GTDB lineage: Bacteria > Actinomycetota > Actinomycetes > Mycobacteriales > Micromonosporaceae > Micromonospora > Micromonospora endophytica. Next base: position 2,867 of record NZ_POTX01000081.1, read on the forward strand.
CACCCACCTGTGCAACGGCAGGAGCCGGCTGCCGGGAGGCAGCAGCGCCTCGACCCGCTCCACGCCGAGCCGGATCGGACTGGACTCGTACTCCTCGGCGTTCCAGCCGTCCCCGTCGGGGGACTGCACCAGCGGGCCGCGGGCCACCACTCGAAGTTCCGCGTCGGCGACACCGAGTCGGCGTTCCAGGTGCTCGGCCGCGCTCAGCCGGGACATGTCCACGCTGACCGCGACGAAGGTGAGCGCCAGCACCGGCAAGATGATCATCGCGAGCACCAGGGCGGTACGCCCCCGGGCCCGTTTCGCCTCCCGGCGGGCGATCCGCAGCGCCGCCCGCCACGAGCCGATCGTCTCGGCCAGCCGAGCCCTGCGCTGTTCCGGGTGCGGCGCGCCGCTCACCGGCCGCTGCCGGCGAGCAGGGCCTCGACGCCGACCAACGGGGCGGTCGAGTCGACGGTCACCCCGTCGCGCAGGAACACCACCCGGTCGGCCCAGCCGGCGTGCCGGGCCTCGTGGGTGACGAGCACCCCGGCGGCACCCGCGTCGACCCGGCGGCGCAACAGGCGCAGCACCGCCTCACCGGTCTGCGAGTCCAACGCACCGGTCGGCTCGTCGGCCAGCACCAGGCGACGATCTCCCACCAGCGCGCGGGCGATCGCCACGCGCTGCTGCTGGCCGCCGGAGAGCTGGTCCGGGAAGCGGTCGCCCAGCTCCGTCAGGCCCACCTCGGTCAGCGCGTCCTGCGCGAGCCGACGGGCCCCGCGTACGCCCACGCCGTCGAGTTCGAGCGGAAGCGCCACGTTCTCCACGGCGGTCAACGCACCGATCAGGTTGAGCTGCTGGAAGATGTAGCCGATCCGGCGGCGACGTAGCCGGGCCAGGGCGCTGCGGTCCAGCGCGTGCAGTGGCTGGCCTTCGACGTACACCTCGCCGCTGGTCGGGCTGTCCAGCCCACCGGCGATAGTCAACAGGGTCGACTTGCCGGAGCCGGAGGGGCCCATCACGGCGACCAGTTCGCCGGGGCGCACGACCAGGCTGACGCCCCGCAGGGCGTGCGCGGCGGCCGTACCGCTGCCGTGGGTGCGATGCACGTCACGGAGGTCGAGTACGGCTTCGGTCGGCGGACCGGCCGGGTCGTCCAGGCCGGTCGGCTGCTCGGCGTCCGGTGCGGTGTCCCTGCGCACGCTCACCGTCGTGCCTCCTCGTCACTGCGGCCCACCGCCTCGGAGTTGGGCGTCGGGCCGGAAGCCGGGGGGCGGTGGCGCACCAAGCTGGTCTCGCAGTGGTCGAGCCAGCGCACCTCCGCCTCGGCCTGGAACATCATCGCGTCCAGCACCAGCCGCCAGGGTAGGTCCTCGGGCGTGTCGCTTGTGTACTTCAAGCGGGTCAGCTCCTGCAACGTACGCATGGTGGCGGTGCGTTGGTTCTGCACCACCGCGCGCACGTCGACCCCGGGGGTGGTCAACGCCAACGCCAGTTTGATCGCCAGCTCGTCGCGGGGCCGGTCGGTCCGGCTGATCGGGGTGGCGAACCAGAGCGCCAGGTCGGCCCGCCCGGCGTCGGTGATCTCGTACGGCCGCTGCCCGGCCTCGCTCTCCGGCAGCGAGCGCACCAGTCCGTCCCGTTCCAACCGCGACAGCGTGGTGTAGACCTGCCCGATGTTCAGCGGCCAGGTCGAGCCGGTCGACTCCTCGAACGCGGCTCGCAACTGGTAGCCGTACATCTGCCCGCGTTCGAGCAGGGCGAGCAGGCCGTAACGGATGGACATGGCACCGGAGTATGCATACCTGGTATGCCATCCGCAACCGGAGGCGGGAACGGCAGCTCAGCCCGGACGGCCGGGGAAGGCCACGGTCAGCGGAGTGATGCCGGCGCTGCGCCGCCAGCGGGTCGCCCGGACGGCGTACTCCACCAGGGCGGCCAGGGCCTGGTCGCGCTCGGCGCCGGTGGTGGTCGGCAGCACCGCCCGCCAGAACGCCGCGGTGCGCTCCTCCACCTGCACCGCGAGCCGCAGCGCACTGGCCCGGTCGGTCACCGGGAAGGGCAACGTGTATCCCGCCCGGTCCGGCGGGACGGTGCCGCCCCCGGCGCTCAACTGCACCATCAGGGCGTCCCGTCGACCCCGGTGTGCCGCCTCCGCCGCGACGGCGGACTTGCGTTCGGCCTCGGCCAGGCGCACCCCGATCGGGCCGTACGCCCAGATGGCCGCGTACTCGGCGGTCAGCGCCGCGGCGAGTGCCTCGCCGGTCTTCGTCGGTGCGGTCCTCACTTGAGTGCCTCCAGGTGGCTGGCCCGCGCCGCGGCGATCGAGCCGAGCAACGCGACGCGGTCGGCGGGGGCCGCCGCGCAGGCGGTCGATGCCGCGTCCCGACCGGTGCGTTCGGCCTGCCGCAGCGCGGTCAGGGCGGCGGCCTGATCGGTAGGAGGTGTGCCGGCCGTTGCGGGGGGAGCGGCCGTCCCGGACGGCGACGTGGCACCCGTCACCCGGGCGAGTTCGGCCGCGTGCGCCTCGTGTGACTCGGCGAGCGGGGTGAGCCGACCGGCCAGGTCGGGGTGCGCGGCGGCGGTCGCCCGCAGCCCCGCCGCCAACCGCAGTGCCTCGTCGCGCAGCGGATCGAGCGGGTCGGGCTTCGGGGTGTCGTCACGGTCGAGGAGGCCACAACCGGTAAGCGGCCCGGCGGCGCCTCCGAGCGCCAGCAATGCGCCGGCCCCCAGCACCGCGCGTCGGGAAAACTCGGATGTCCGGTCCCGGCGGATCGTTCTGCCCATCACCACCGGACAAGTCAACACCATCGCCGCGGCTCGTGTCCGGCGGTGGCGTCGGTGCGCCGCTGGGGCCCTCCTCGGGCCGGCGCGTTACGCTCTGCGCAGCCACCGGCGCGCCCGCACCGGTGGCGTGCCGGCATGGTCGCCGGCGAGCAGCGAAAGGTCTGACAGCGATGACGCAGCGTGGCCGTGCCACCGGTACGACGGGGCGATCCCGTGGCGGCCAGGCTCCACGAGGCGGTCAGGTCCCCCGCGCCCAGGCGCCCCGAGGCGATCTCACCGTTCGTCGCGAGCGGCTCCGCGCGGTGATCGCCCCGGTGGTCGACGGCGCCGGTTACGACCTGGAGGACCTGTCCGTGTCCCGGGCCGGCCGGCGACACGTGGTCCGCGTGATCGTCGACGCCGACGGCGGGATCAACCTGGACGCGGTGGCCGACGTCTCGCGCGCGGTGTCGGCGGCGCTGGACGCCGCCGAGGCCAGCGGCGGTGACATCGTCGCCGGCGAATACCAGCTTGAGGTCAGCTCCCCGGGCGTGGATCGGCCACTGACCCTGCCCCGGCACTGGCGACGCAACGTCGGCCGGCTGGTCCGGGTGACCGTCCGCGGCGCGGGGGCGCCGTCCGGGGCCCAGGGCTCGCGACCGGCCGGCGACCGGCAGGTCACCGGGCGGGTGATCGCCGCCGACGACGAGCGCGTGGTGCTGGAGATCGACGACGAGCGTACGGAGTCGACCTATGCGGAACTCGGTCCAGGCCGGGTGCAGGTCGAATTCAGCCGCCTCGACGAGCTGCCCGATTCAGAAGACGTCGATGACGATGACGATGTGGAGGACGAGGAGAGGTGAACATCGACCTCGCGGCGCTGCGCGCCCTCGAGCGCGAGCGGGAGATCCCGTTCGACACGATCCTCGCGGCGATCGAGACCGCGCTGCTGACCGCGTACCGGCACACCGAGGGTGCCCAGCCGCACGCCCGGGTGGAGATCGATCGCAAGAGTGGCGTGGCGCTGGTCTACGCCCAGGAGATCGGTCCCGAGGGGGCCGTGGAGCGGGAGTGGGACGACACCCCGCACGACTTCGGCCGGATCGCGGCGATGACCGCCAAGCAGGTGATCCTCCAGCGGTTGCGGGAGGCCACCGACGAGGTGCACTTCGGCGAGTACGTCGGCCGCGACGGTGACCTGGTCACCGGGGTGGTGCAGGCGCACGAGGCGCGGGCGGAGAAGGGCATCGTCACCGTCGACCTCGGCAAGCTGGAGGGGGTGCTGCCGCAGTCCGAGCAGGTGCCCGGCGAGCACCCTCGGCACGGTGAGCGGATCCGCTGCGTGGTGGTGCACGTGGCCAAGGGAATGCGTGGTCCGCAGATCACGCTGTCTCGTACGCATCCCAACCTGGTGAAGAAGCTCTTCGCCCTGGAGGTGCCGGAGATTGCCGACGGCACTGTCGAGATCAGTGCGATCGCCCGCGAGGCCGGTCACCGCACGAAGATCGCAGTGCGTTCCACCACACCCGGTGTCAACGCCAAGGGCGCCTGTATCGGCCCGATGGGGCAGCGGGTCCGGGCGGTGATGAGCGAACTGCACGGCGAGAAGATCGACATCATCGACTGGTCGGACGACCCGGCGACGTTTGTCGGCAACGCCCTCTCGCCGGCCAAGGCGCTGCGGGTGGAGGTGGTCGACCTGGCTGCTCGCGCGGCACGCGTCACAGTTCCCGACTTCCAGCTTTCGCTCGCTATCGGGCGGGAAGGGCAGAATGCCCGGCTTGCGGCCCGGTTGACCGGTTGGCGAATCGACATCCGGTCGGATGCGGAACAGGCCGGGTCCGCCGTTCGGCCGGGTGCTGATCAGGTCCGGGAACCGGGCGGCGCGGTCTCGGGCGGCTAGGGGTAGACTTCCACCAGTGGCACGACGCGCGTGGCCGGAGCGCACCTGTGTGGGTTGCCGACAGCGGGTGCCGGCCAGTGAACTACTGCGGATCGTCGCGGTCGAGGACGAGGCTGGCCTCGCTCTTCGACCCGATCCGATCCGCAGACTGCCGGGTCGGGGAGCGAACATGCACCCGGATCCGGCCTGCTTCGCGCAGGCAGTGCGACGCCGCGCCTTCGGGCGGGCGTTGCGTCTCGCCGGGGTTCCGGATGACGGGGCCCTCGCGGAGTACCTGACGCGTCAACCACCACGTCCGGCCACCCGGTCGGGCGAGGGTCGCTAGCAAGGTAGGACGACCGACATGAGCACACGATGAAGTCCCAGAAATGACCAGGCTTCAAGTGCACGAGTGAGGTCGCTGCGGGTGCTGCCCGCACGACCTCGGAGTGAGGAGTGCAGTGGCAGGTAAGGCCCGCGTACACGAGCTTGCAAAGGAGCTCGGGGTCGAAAGCAAGACCGTGCTCGCCAAGTTGAAGGAAATGGGCGAGTTCGTCAAGTCCGCGTCGAGCACCGTCGAGGCGCCCGTCGCCCGGCGGCTGCGCAACGCGTTCGTCGCCTCCGGCGGCTCGGGTGCACCGGCGGCTGCGCCGTCGGCCCCCCCGGCTCCGCCGGCAGTGCCGACCCCACCTCCGACCCCGGGTGAGCCCCGGATCGCCGCCAAGCCGACGCCGCCCCGGCGTCCGGCGGTGCCCGGGCCGAAGCCGAAGGCCCCAGTGCCCGGTCCGCCGCCCGCGGCGGCCCCGGTCGCCAAGCCGGCGAGCGCCCACGACATCGAGGTGGCGGCCGCCGAGGCGCGTGCCGCCGCGCTGAAGGCCGAGCAGGAGGCCGCGGTCAAGGCCGCCCAGGCTGCTCGCCAGCAGCAGCGCGAGAACGTCCGCCGGGAGCCTCCGGCCGACGGTGCCGCGCGTCCGGGTCCCCGTCCGGGTCCCGGCACCATGCCGCCCCGCCCGGGTTCCCCGGCCGCGGGTCGGTCCGGCGGACCCAACCCCGGCCCTGGTGGCCGGCAGGGCCGTCCACCGGCGCGCGGCGCCGGTAACAACCCGTTCGGCATCCAGGGCAGCCAGCAGCAGCGGCCGCCGGCCGCCGGTGCCGGTGGTCCCCGGCCAAGCCCGGCGTCGATGCCGCCGCGGCCCAGTCCCGCCTCCATGCCGCCGCGGCCGAGCCCGGCGTCGATGCCGAGCCAGCGGCCCGGTCGCCCGGGTGGTCCGGGTGCCGGTCGTCCCGGTGGCGGTGCCGGTCGTCCCGGTGGTGGCGGCGGTGGCGGTGGCTACCGTGGCGGCCCCGGTGGTGGTGCCGGTGGCGGTGGCGGTGGCTACCGTGGCGGCCCCGGTGGTGGTGCCGGTGGCGGTGGCTACCGTGGTGGCCCCGGTGGCGGTGCTGCTGGCGGTGGCTACCGTCCGGGTGCGCCGGCCGGTGGCGGCGGGCGTCCGGGTGGCGGCGGCCGTGGCCGTGGCGGCGGTGCCGCCGGTGCCTTCGGGCGTCCGGGTGGTAAGCCGACCCGCGGTCGCAAGTCGAAGAAGCAGCGCAGACAGGAGTTCGACAACCTGTCGGCTCCGACCATGAGCTCGGGTGCACCCCGGGGTCAGGGGCAGACGGTCCGGCTCTCCCGGGGCGCCTCGCTGTCGGACTTCGCTGACAAGATCAACGCCAACCCGGGTTCGCTGGTCCAGGAGATGTTCAACCTGGGCGAGATGGTCACCGCGACCCAGTCCTGCTCCGACGACACCCTGCTGCTGCTGGGTGAGCACCTCGGCTTCAACGTGCAGATCGTCAGCCCGGAGGACGAGGACCGCGAGCTGCTCGCGCAGTTCAACATCGACCTCGACGCCGAGGTCGCGGAGGACCGGCTGGTCAGCCGTGCGCCGGTGGTGACCGTGATGGGTCACGTCGACCACGGTAAGACCAAGCTGCTCGACGCGATCCGCAAGGCGAACGTCGTGGCCGGCGAGGCCGGTGGCATCACCCAGCACATCGGTGCCTACCAGGTCCACGTCCCGCACGAGGGCGAGGACCGGGCGGTGACCTTCATCGACACCCCGGGTCACGAGGCGTTCACCGCCATGCGTGCCCGTGGTGCCCAGGTCACCGACATCGTCATCCTGGTGGTGGCGGCCGACGACGGTGTGATGCCGCAGACCATCGAGGCGTTGAACCACGCCAAGGCGGCCGAGGTGCCGATCGTGGTCGCGGTCAACAAGGTCGACAAGCCGGAGGCCAACCCGGACAAGGTCCGCCAGCAGCTGACCGAGTACGGCCTGGTCGCCGAGGAGTACGGCGGCGACACCATGTTCGTCAACGTGGCGGCCAAGCCCGGCATCGGCATCGAGGATCTCCTCGAAGCGGTGCTGCTCACCGCCGACGCGTCGCTGGAGCTGACCGCTCCGATCGACGGGCCGGCGCAGGGTGTGGCCATCGAGGCGCACCTGGACAAGGGCCGTGGTGCGGTGGCGACGGTGCTGGTGCAGAAGGGCACCCTGCGGGCGGGCGACTCGATCGTCGCCGGTGGGGCGCACGGCCGGGTCCGGGCGATGCTCGACGAGAACGGCAACCAGGTCACCGAGGCCGGTCCGGCGCGTCCGGTGATGGTTCTCGGTCTGACCGCGGTGCCGGGCGCGGGCGACACCTTCCTGGCCGCGGCGGACGACCGCACGGTGCGGCAGATCGCCGAGCAGCGCCAGGCGCGGCGGCGGGCGGCGGCATTCGCCAACTCCCGTGGCCGGGCCACCCTCGAGACGCTCATGGAGCAGCTCAAGGAGGGCGAGAAGACGTCGCTCAACCTCATCCTCAAGGGCGATGTCTCCGGTTCGGTGGAGGCCCTGGAGGACGCGCTGTTCAACCTCGACATCCCCGAGGAGGTCCAGCTCAAGGTCCTCGACCGGGGCGTCGGCGCGATCACCGAGAGCAACGTCATGCTGGCCAGCGCCTCGTCCGAGCCGGTCACGATCATCGGCTTCAACGTGCGGGCCTCGAACAAGGTCCGCGAGATGGCCGACCGCGAGGGCGTGGAGATCCGGTACTACACCGTCATCTACCAGGCCATCGAGGAGATCGAGGCGGCGCTCAAGGGCCTGCTCAAGCCGGAGTACGAAGAGGTCGAGCTGGGCAGCGCGGAGGTCCGCGAGGTCTTCCGTTCGTCCAAGATCGGCAACATCTCCGGTTGCATCGTCCGGTCGGGCATCATCCGGCGCAACGCGAAGGCGCGCCTGCTGCGCGACGGCACGGTCGTGGCGGACAACCTCACGATCAGCTCGCTCAAGCGGTTCAAGGACGACGCGACGGAGGTCCGGGAGGGCTTCGAGTGTGGTCTGACCCTGGGTGGTTACAACAACGTCCAGGTCGGCGACGTCATCGAGACCTTCGAGATGCGGGAGAAGGTTCGCGCCTGATCCTGCGGTGACGCACTGATCGAGGGGTTTACGCCGGTACGGCGTAAACCCCTTGATCATGTGGGGTGGGGTGCGGGTAGTGTCCCGAGACGATGTACACCGCAACCGCAGTATTCGACCTGCTGCTGCCGGGTGACTCCCGGTCGCTGAAGGCCAAGAGATCCTACGTACGGCCGATCGTGGCGGCGTTGCGCCGCTTCGAGGTGTCGGCCGCCGAGGTGGGTGCGCTCGACCTGCACGGGCGCACGGAGGTGGGCGTGGCCGTCGTGGCCGCAGAGGCGGCGCACGCCCGCGAGGTGCTCGACGCCTGCGAGCGTCTGGTGGCCGGACGCCCGGAGATCGAGTTGCTCTCGGTGCGTCGCCGGCTGTACGGCGAGGACGACTGACCGCGACGGGTCGCGCCGCGCTGAGCCGGCGCACCGGCCGCCCGCGCACCCGCAGGTGCGGCGCGGGTAGGGTTCGAGGTGTTGGGGTCCGGTCGGCTCCGGTGACGTCGCCGTCGTCGGTTCCGCCCGGGGAGCGGGACGCCGTGGAGGTGACGGAGATGACGGATCCGGCCAAGGTACGCCGGCACGCCGAGCGGGTGCGGGAACTTGTCGCCTCGGTGGTCCGGAGCCAGATCAAGGACCCCCGACTGGGCATGATCACCATCACCGACGCCCGGATCACCGCGGACCTGCGCGACGCCACGGTCTTCTACACCGTGCTCGGCGACGCGGCGGCCCAGGCGGGCACCGCCGCCGCGCTGGACAGCGCCAAGGGCATGCTGCGCAGCACGGTCGGCAAGGCTCTCGGCCTGCGCCACTCGCCGACGCTCACCTTCGTCCTGGACGACGTGCAGGACCAGGTCAAGCACATCGACGACCTGCTCGCCGCGGCCCGCAACGCCGACGCCGAGGTGCAGCGGCTCGCCGCCCAGGCCGAGTACGCCGGTGAGGCACAGCCGTACCGGTTGGAGGAGTCCGACGAGGCGCCGGAGGCGGACGACGCCGACGACGCCGACGACGACGCCCGGGGCGGGGACCGGCGGTGACCGCCTCGTCCGGCGGCGCGCTGACCGAGGCTGACCCGCCCGTGGCGACGTCGGACCCGGTGCGCGCGGTGGCGGCCGGCCCCGCGGGGCCGGCCGCGGCCGGTCCGACCGAGGCGGACTGGGCCGCCGCCGTGGCGGCTGTTCGGGGGCTGCCGGCCGACGGACGGGTGCTGCTGATCTGCCACGTCAACCCGGATGGGGACGCGCTCGGCAGCATGCTGGGCTTCGGGCTCGGGCTGCGCCGGCTCGGCGTACGGCAGCTTCAGGCGACCTTCCCCGGGCCGCCGGAGGTGCCCGAGCCCTTCCGTGCGCTGCCCGGTCTGGAGTTGCTGGTGCCGGCGGCGCAGGCCGACCCGGCACCGGACCTGGTCATCTGTTTCGACGCGGCGAGCGATTCGCGGCTCGGTGAGCTGGCCGACCGGCTGACCGGCCCGGGCACCGCGCTGGTGCTGGACCATCACGCCTCCAACACCGGCTTCGGCGACGTCAACCTGGTCGACCCGGCCGCGGCGGCGACCTCTGTGGTGGCCGAGGAGCTGCTGGCCCGGCTCGGGGTGACGTTGGACGCCGGCATCGCCGAGTGCCTGTACGTGGCCCTCAGCACCGACACCGGCTCGTTCCGGTTCGACGCCACCACCGCGGCGGTGCACGAGATGGCGGCCCGCCTGCTGGCCACCGGGATTCGTCCGGGCGACATCTCCCGGCGGGTCTTCGACAGCCGTCCGTTCGGTGCGGTACGCCTCTTCGGCGAGGTGCTCGGCCGGGCCCGGCTGGAGCCCGGGGCCGCCGCTGGTCACGGTCTGGTGTGGACGTACGCGACCCTGGACGACCTGGCCCGGCATGAGCAACGCCCGTACGTGCTGGAGGCACTCATCGACCCGGTGCGGTGCACCGCCGAGGCCGACGTCAGCTGCGTGGTGAAGCAGACCGGACCGGGGGAGTGGGCGGTCTCCCTGCGCAGCAAGGGCGCGACAGACGTCAGCCGGGTGGCGGTCGCGTTGGGTGGCGGGGGGCATCGGCTCGCTGCCGGATTCACCGGTCGGGGCACTGTAGACGAGGTGGTCGAGCAGATCCGGGCCGAGTTGGCGGTCTCCGAGTCGAGTGGTGGCGCCGGCCGCCCCACCTGATCTCCGGGGCGGCTCCGGGTATGTCGACGTTTTGCCGCCGGGACGCCGACAGGGACAATCGGATGATGGAGCAGCCCCACGACCTGACTGTCGAGGCCCCTCGCACCTGGGAGCGTCCGGTGGTCTGCGTACCGGTGCTCGTCGCCCTCTCACTGGTCGGCGGACGCTTTTCGTCCTTCTCCACCGAGGCGAACCTCTACGTGTTCGGCGCTGGCGGGGTGCTCATCTGGTTCGGGCTGAGCAACCGGGTGCCGCGCCGTCCGGCACCGCGACGGCTGAGTTCGGGTGCGGTCTGGTGGGCGGTTCCGGTGCTGGTGTTCGGGATCTTCGAGGGGGCCACCTTCGTGGCGGCGGCCGGTGACGATTTTCCCACCTTCTCCCGGCTGGCCGATCCACTGCTGGAGGACCGACTGGTCCGCTCCGCCGCCTGGCTGGTGTGGCTGTCGGCGTTCTGGGGGCTGGTGCGGCGATGATGCGGGCCCTGGCGATCGGCGGTTTCCTGGTCGGACTGGCGCTGTTCGGCCTGGTCGAGTGGTTGGCCCGGCGGGAGGGTTCGCGGATCCCGACCCTGGGTGAGGTCTGCGCCTACGTGATGCGGTACGAAGTCGGCCCGGTGCCGGTCGGTCGGATCGGGTTGTTCGGTTTCTGGTGGTGGGTCGGCTGGCACTTCCTGGCCCGGTGACCGGTTCGCGGACCGGTGCCCGGCCTGTCCAGATGGCGGGAACAGCGCGCACCATGTGGACCTGAACGATAACTTGGGAACTGGCCGACGTCGCTTTGGCGCAGGTCAGGGGTGGCGGAGCCGTACCTGGTGCCGCCTCTCTCCAGGGTCGACCGACCCGGGCCACCATGCCGCCCAGCCATCGCTGCGGTGACCCCGCAGCAGGTTCCGGGTGTCTTCGTAACGCCGCCCGTGACGCATCATCGCGCGCCCTGGAAAGGGGTCCACCATGCCCGCCAAGCCCAAGCCGGAGACCACCGACGAAGCCCGGGAGCAGGCCCGCCGCGCTCTCCAGACCTCCATGGACACCCGTCAGTGACCGGATCCGACCGGCGCTGACGCCGGTCGCCGGCACGACCCGGGAGCGTAAGTAGCGAACCGGGCTTGCTCCCCTTACTGCTCACGTGCCACCATCGGCAGCGATGAGCCAGTCCACCGTCACCACCGATCGGGTCGCCTCGCCGCGCCGGATCGCCGCGCTCGCCCTGCCGGCCCTCGTGGTCCTGGCCGCCGAGCCGCTCTACATCCTGGTCGACACCGCAGTCGTCGGTCACCTGGGCCGGGTCCCGCTGGCCGCCGTGGCCGTCGGCGGCACCGTGATGACCCTCACCGCCTGGCTGGGCACCGTTGTCGCGTACGGCACCACCGGCCGGGCGGCCCGCCGCTTCGGCGCGGGCGACCGCGCCGCCGCCGTGGCCGAGGGCGTCCAGTCGTCCTGGTTGGCCCTTGGCGTAGGTCTGCTGGTCGTGGTCGGCATGCAGTTCGGTGGCGGTGCCCTGGCCGGTGCGCTGGCCGGCGGCGGCGAGGTCGGCCAAGCCGCCGCCGAGTGGCTGCGGATCGCCGCGTTCGGCGCCCCCGGACTGCTGCTCGCCGCCGCCGGAAACGGCTGGCTGCGCGGGGTGCAGGACACCCGCCGCCCGCTCTTCTTCGTGGTCGGCCCCAACCTGCTCTCCGCGGTGCTCTGCCCGGTGCTCGTCTATCCGGTGGGCATGGGCCTGATCGGCTCCGCGGTGGCGAACGTCATCGCGCAGACCCTCTCCGGCGTGCTCTTCGCCGCAGCCCTGGTGGCCGAACGGGTGGCGTTGCGCCCCCGCCCCCGGGTCATCCGCCAGCAACTGGTGCTCAGCCGGGACCTGTTGATCCGTGGCGTGGCCTTCCAGGCCAGTTTCCTCTCCGCCACCGCGGTCGCGGCCCGGTTCGGCGCGGCGACGGTCGGGGCCCATCAGATCGCCGTACAACTCTGGTTCTTCGCGGCGTTGGTGCTCGACGCGCTGGCGATCGCCGCGCAGGCACTTGTCGGCGCCGCGCTCGGCGCGGGGGACGCCGCGGTGGCCCGGGCCCTGGCCCGGCGGATCGCGTGGTTCGGTGCGGTCTGCGGTGCGGCGTTCGCCGGGTTGGCACTGGCCGGTGCCGGGGTGGTGCCGACCTGGTTCACCCCGGAGCAGGCCGTGCACGAGCAGGCGCTGGTGGCCTGGCCGTGGTTCGTCGCGATGCTGCCGCTGGCCGGTGTGGTGTTCGCTCTCGACGGGGTACTTATCGGTGCGGGTGACATCCGCTACCTGCGCAACCTCACCGTGGCCGGCGCGCTGGGCGGCTTCCTGCCGGCGATCTGGCTCGCCTACGCCTTCGACCTGGGGCTGGGCGGCATCTGGGCCGGGCTGATGCTGTTCGTCGTGATCCGCCTGGTCGCCCTGCTGCTGCGGCTGCGCAGCGGCGCCTGGGCGGTGACCGGCGCGGTCCAGAGCGAGCCGTCGACGCAGGCCCGCGCCTGATCAGGCCTGACCGTAGAGGGCGTAGACGGCAAGCACCAGGAGCAGGACCACGGTCCAGGAGAGCACCATGGCGACGATCTTGACGGTGTTCGGGTGCCGCTGGTAGAGCCGTTCCCGCCGCTGCCGGGCCCACCAGCGCCGCCGCAGCCGCTCAGCACCGGGCAGGGCAGCGATCCCCTCCTTCAGTCGGACGCCGAGGGTGCGCCGGGGCGGCGGTGGGTCGAGCATCCACTCGGGCAGCGTGCTCGATCGGGCCGGCGTACGCAGGTGGATCGGATCCGCGCTGCGCTGCCGGTCCCCGCCGGTCGTGCCGTCCCTGGACATGGTGACCTCCCCGTTGGCCAGTGGCGTATCTGCCCACGCCAATGCCCTCATCGTGACAGCCGGGTGCGAGGAGAGGCATCCCCGTTCTGCGCCGGCTGTGGCGGTGCTCGGCCGCCCCGCACGGTCTGGCAGGCTTGCACGTCGTGAGTGGAGACGGTCTGATCGTGGTGGACAAGCCCGGCGGCATGACGTCGCACGACGTCGTGGCGCGACTGCGTCGGCTCGCGCGTACCCGCCGGGTGGGTCACGGCGGCACGCTCGACCCGATGGCCACCGGTGTGCTGGTGATCGGCGTGGGCCGGGCCACCCGCCTGCTGACGTACGTGATCGGTGCGGACAAGAGCTACGCCGCCACCATCCGGCTGGGCCAGGCCACTGTCACCGACGACGCCGAGGGTGACGTGATCGCCACCACGCCGGCCGGCCGGATCACCGACGACGCGGTCCGCTCGGCGCTGGCGGCGTTGACCGGCGAGATCGACCAGGTGCCGAGCGCGGTGAGCGCTATCAAGATCAACGGTCAGCGGGCGTACAAGCGGGTGCGCGAAGGGGAGAGCGTCGAGCTGCCGGCCCGCCGGGTCACCGTCTCCCGGCTCGACGTGCTGGCGGTCCGGCGTGACGAGCCCGACGTGGTCGACGTCGACATCGAGGTCTCCTGCTCCACCGGCACGTACATCAGGGCCATCGCCCGGGACGCGGGCCTGGCGCTGGGTGTGGGCGGGCACCTGACCGCGTTGCGGCGTACCTCGGTGGGTGGCTTCGGCCTGGCCGAGTCGGTCACCCTGGAGGAGTTGGAGCGGCGGGCGCCCGACGTGATCGGCCTGCCCCTCGCGGTGGCGGCCGAGCGGTTCTTCCCGCGCCGCGACGCCGGCGCGGACGAGGCCAAGGTGCTGTCCCACGGCGGTCCGCTCGACGCGGTCGGGCTCGTCGGGCCGTACGCGGTCTTCGACCCGGCGGGTGGCGTGATCGCTATCGTCAGCGAGCGGGACGGCCGGGCTCGCGCGGAGATCGTGCTGGCCCCGGCCTGACGGCCGGACCCGCAACCGACGAGCGGCGGACGACAGGAGAGGAAGAGCATGCAGCGGTGGCGGGGGTACGACGCGGCACCCGGCGGTTGGGGGCGGTCGGTCGTCACCATCGGGGTCTTCGACGGCGTGCACAAGGGGCATCAGGCCACCATCGGGCACACCGTGGCCCGCGCCCGGGAACTGGGCGTGCAGTCGGTGGTGGTCACCTTCGATCCGCACCCGGCCGAGGTGGTCCGGCCCGGCTCGCACCCGGCGGTGCTCACCGAGCAGGCGCGCAAGGCGGAGCTGATCGAGGCGCTCGGGGTGGATGTGCTCTGCGTGGTGCCGTTCACGCCCGAGTTCTCCCGGCTGCCCGCCGAGGCGTTCGTGCACGACGTGCTCGTCGAGCACCTGCACGCCACGCTGGTGGTGGTGGGGGACAACTTCCGGTTCGGGCACCGGGCGGCGGGCGACGTGGCGCTGCTGGAGCGGCTCGGCCGCACCTTCGGCTTCGCCGTCGAGGGCTCACCGCTGGTGGCCGAGGACGGCACCGTCTTCTCCTCGACGTACATCCGCTCCTGCGTCGACGCCGGTGACGTGACGGCGGCGGCCGCCGCGCTGGGCCGCCCGCACCGGCTGGAGGGTGTGGTGGTCCGGGGCGACCAACGCGGCCGTGAGCTGGGCTTTCCCACCGCCAACCTGCTCTGCCACCGGTACGCGGCGGTTCCCGCCGACGGGATCTACGCCGCCCGGATGCTGCGGCGCGGACAGCCCGAGCCGCTCTCCGCGGCCGTGTCGATCGGCACGAACCCCACCTTCTCCGGGCGCGAGCGCCGGGTCGAGGCGTACGTCCTGGACTTCGACGGCGACCTCTACGGCGAGCGGCTGGCCCTGGACTTCGTGGCGCACGTGCGCGGGCAGATCCGGTTTGACTCGATCGAGGCGTTGGTGGCGCAGATCACCGAGGACGTGCAGCGCATCCGCGCCACGCTGACCTGACCCTCGCCGCCCTTGCCGGGCCGGTCCGGGCAGGTGCTGGTAGGGTGGGGGGAGACGTCGGCTGACCGACGCGGGGCCTCGCATGCCTGCTCGACGCCGCGGGTGCGAGGACCGTCCGTCACCGGTGCCCTAGCCCGGCCCGACGGACACTTATCGAAGCAACCCACTGAAACAGGGAGAACATGGCGCTCGACCAGCAGTCCAAGGCCAAGATCCGCGAGGAGTACGCGACCGTCGAGGGCGACACCGGTTCGCCCGAGGTGCAGGTCGCGGTCCTCACCAAGCGGATCGCCGACCTCACCGAGCACCTGAAGGTGCACAAGCACGACCACCACAGCCGCCGTGGGCTGCTGCTGCTGGTCGGCCGTCGCCGCCGGTTGCTCAACTACGTCCAGAAGAAGGACATCAACCGCTACCGGTCGCTCATCGAGCGGCTCGGCCTGCGCCGGTGACGTGAACGGGGGAGCCGCCCACTCGGGCGCTCCCCCGTCGGCGTTCCCACTCGAGACACGGGCCCGACCACCTGAGAGCCGTCGGCGTACCGGTCTCCGGTAGTGGCCTCCGGGCGCTGCGGCACCACCGCCGCCGGCCCCGGGCGCTTCGATCGAAGACCGGCCGTCCGCACAGCTCCCGCGTCGTGGCCCACCGATGCGAAGGAGCACGACAGCACCATGACCGAGACCAGACTCGGCACCGAAACCCGCACCGCCGTGATCGACAACGGGTCGTTCGGCACCCGGGAGATCAGCTTCTCCACCGGCCGGCTGGCCCGCCAGGCCGCCGGCTCCGTCATCGCCCAGCTCGGCGAGACGGTCGTCCTCTCCGCCACCACCGCCGGCAAGCAGCCGAAGGAGCAGTTCGACTTCTTCCCGCTGACCGTCGACGTCGAGGAGCGGATGTACGCCGCGGGCCGCATCCCCGGCTCGTTCTTCCGTCGTGAGGGCCGGCCCAGCGAGGACGCCATCCTCACCTGCCGCCTGATCGACCGGCCGCTGCGCCCGTCGTTCGTCAAGGGCCTGCGCAACGAGGTCCAGGTCGTCGAGACCATCCTCGCGCTCGACCCGCAGCACCCGTACGACGTGGTGGCGATCAACGCCGCCTCGATGTCGACCAAGCTCTCCGGCCTGCCGTTCTCCGGCCCGATCGGGGCCACCCGGATGGCGCACGTCGACGGCCAGTGGGTCGCCTTCCCGACCCACGAGGAGCTGAGCCGCGCCACCTTCGACATGGTGGTGGCCGGTCGGGCCCTGGCCGACGGCGACGTCGCGATCATGATGGTCGAGGCCGAGGCCACCGAGAACACCGTCAAGCTGGTCGCCGGCGGCGCCGCCGCGCCGACCGAGGAGGTCGTGGCCAGCGGCCTGGAGGCCGCCAAGCCGGCCATCCGGGAGCTGTGCCGGGCGCAGAGCGAGCTGGCCGACGTGGCCGCCAAGCCGGTCGCCGAGTTCCCGGTCTTCCTGGACTACTCCGACGACGCGTACGACGCGGTCGCCGAGTTCGCCCGCGCCGACGTGGCCGAGGCCCTCCAGATCGCCGGCAAGGCGGACCGTGAGGGTGCCCTGGACGCGATCAAGGCCCGCCTCCAGGAGGAGGTCGGTCCGCGTTTCGAGGGCCGGGAGAAGGAGATCTCCGCCGCCTTCCGCTCGCTGACCAAGTCCGAGGTGCGCAGCCGGGTGCTGCGGGAGCAGGTCCGCATCGACGGCCGTGGCCCGCGTGACATCCGGCCGCTGAGCGCCGAGGTCGGCGTGCTGCCCCGGGTGCACGGTTCGGCGCTGTTCGAGCGCGGCGAGACCCAGATCCTCGGCGTCACCACGCTCAACATGCTGCGCATGGAGCAGGCGCTGGACACCCTCTCCCCGGAGAAGTCCAAGCGCTACATGCACAACTACAACTTCCCGCCGTACTCGACCGGTGAGACCGGCCGGGTCGGCTCGCCGAAGCGCCGTGAGATCGGCCACGGGGCCCTCGCCGAGCGGGCGCTGATCCCGGTGCTGCCCTCGCGCGAGGAGTTCCCGTACGCCATCCGGCAGGTCTCCGAGGCGCTCGGCTCCAACGGCTCCACCTCGATGGGTTCGGTCTGCGCCTCCACGCTGGGCCTGCTCTCCGCCGGTGTGCCGCTGAAGGCGCCGGTCGCCGGCATCGCCATGGGCCTGATCTCCGACGAGGTCGAGGGCAAGACGCAGTACGTCACGCTCACCGACATCCTCGGCGCTGAGGACGCGTTCGGCGACATGGACTTCAAGGTCGCCGGCACCCGTGACTTCGTCACCGCGCTTCAGCTCGACACCAAGCTCGACGGCATCCCGTCCGACGTGCTTGCCGCCGCGCTCCAGCAGGCGTACGAGGCCCGGCAGACCATCCTCGACGTGATGCAGCGGGCGATCGAGGCGCCGGCCGAGATGTCGGACTACGCGCC
Organism: Micromonospora endophytica; assembly: GCF_003236305.1. GTDB lineage: Bacteria > Actinomycetota > Actinomycetes > Mycobacteriales > Micromonosporaceae > Micromonospora > Micromonospora endophytica. The sequence goes on from NZ_POTX01000081.1 coordinate 20,345, forward strand.
GCGGGTCACCACGGTGAAGATCCCGGTCGACAAGATCGGCATGGTGATCGGCCCGAAGGGGCAGACCATCAACGCCATCCAGGACGAGACCGGCGCCGAGATCTCCATCGAGGACGACGGCACCATCTACGTCGGTGCCACCAACGGCCCGTCGGCGCAGGCCGCGGTCGAGCGGATCAACGCGATCGCCAACCCGACCCTGCCCAAGATGGGCGACCGCTTCCTGGGCACGGTGGTCAAGACCGCGCCGTTCGGTGCGTTCGTCTCGCTGCTGCCGGGCCGCGACGGCCTGCTGCACATCTCCAAGGTGGGCGACGGCAAGCGGGTCGAGAAGGTCGAGGACTTCCTCAACGTCGGCGACCGGGTCGAGGTCGAGATCGCCGACATCGACCAGCGCGGCAAGATCTACCTGGACAAGGTCCGCCCGGAGGGTGCCGAGGCTCCGGCTCCGGCCGAGGCCGGCGGCGAGCGGCCGGCCAGCCGGGAGCGGGGTGACCGGGGTCCGCGTGACCGTGGCGACCGTGGTGGCCGTGCCCCGGAGCGGGGCGAGGGCGGCGAGGGCGGCGGCGAGTCGCGCCCGCGGCGCCGCACCCGGCACAGCTGACCCGATCAGCAGTACTGCACCACCGACCGGCCGGGCGACACCGTCGCCCGGCCGGTTCGTCCCCCCACCTCGTCGTACTGGAAGCAGGTTTGCCGTGAGTCGCACCCGGCGTCCGTCTCTGCCCGCGCGCGCAGTCGGGGTGACACCGCCCGGTGCCCGGCATGCCACCACGACCGCCCGATCCGGCGGCGGCGCGACCCGGGCGGTGACCAGGACGCTGAGCGAAGACCCGCTGGGCGGTACGGTGCGTCGCACGGTGCTGCCGAGCGGGCTGCGCGTGCTGACCGAGGCGATTCCCGCCATGCGCAGCGTCTCGTTCGGCATCTGGGTGGCGGTCGGCTCACGGGACGAGACCGGGCCCCAGGCCGGTGCCGCGCACTTCCTGGAACACCTGCTCTTCAAGGGCACCCACAAGCGGGGCGCGCTGGAGATCTCCTCGGCGATCGAGGCGGTTGGCGGGGAGACGAACGCCTTCACCACGAAGGAGTACACCTGCTACTACGCCCGGGTGCTGGACGAGGACCTGCCGCTGGCCATCGACGTGATGTGCGACCTGGTCGCCGACTCGGTGCTGGAACCGGCCGACGTGGAGACCGAGCGCGGCGTGATCCTCGAGGAGATCGCCATGCACGACGACGAGCCCGGTGACGAGGTGCACGACCTGTTCGCCCGGGCTGTCTACGGCGACCACCCGCTGGGCCGGCTGATCTCCGGCACCGCGGAGACCGTCACCCCGATGAGCCGCCGGCAGATCCAGACCTTCTACCGCCGCCGCTACGTGGCACCGCAGATCGTCATCGCCGCCGCCGGCAACCTTGACCACACCACGGTGGTCCGATTGGTCCGCCAGGCGGTGCAGGGCAGCCCGCTGGACACCGACCCGGCCGCGCCGGCGCCGTACCGGCCGACCACTCCGGCGGTACGCACCCGGGCCGCCTCGACAGTGGTGGAGGCGAAGGAGACCGAGCAGGCCCACGTGGTGCTCGGCTGCCCCGGCATCGACCGGCTCGACGAGCGCCGGTTCGCCCTGGGGGTGCTGAACAACGTGCTCGGCGGCGGCATGTCCAGCCGGCTCTTCCAGGAGATCCGGGAGCAGCGCGGCCTGGCGTACTCGGTCTACTCCTACGCCAGTCAGTACGCCGACAGTGGCCTGTTCGGCGTCTACGCCGGCTGCGCGCCGAGCCGGGTCGATGAGGTGCTGGAACTGACCCGGGCCGAGCTGGCACGGATCGCCGAGCACGGCATCACCGAGGCCGAACTCGCCCGGGGCAAGGGGATGAGCAAGGGCGCGTTCGTGCTCGGCCTGGAGGACACCGGTTCCCGGATGAGCCGGTTGGCCAAGGGCGAGCTGCTCTACGGCGACCTGATGCCGGTCAACGAGCTGCTCGACCGGGTCGACGCGGTGACCCTCGACGAGGTCAACACCCTCGCCGCCGACCTGCTGACCCGCCCGATGTCCCTAGCCGTCGTCGGCCCCTTCACCCCCCACCAC
>NZ_POTX01000082.1 GCF_003236305.1 Micromonospora endophytica
GCCTGCTCGAGGGTGCGGTGCCAGTGGGGCAGGGGGGCCAGACCGGCTGCGGACCATCGGGCGTGGCCGAGGACGCTGTAGGCCGGCCGGGGAGCGGGACGCGGGAATCGAACGCTGGTAGTGGGCCGGATCCGCTCCGGGTCGAGGCCGTGTCGGTCTAAGACCGCGCGGGCCAGGCCGTACCAGGTGGTCTCGCCGGCGCAGGTGCCGTGATAGACGCCGGGCGCGGCCCGGCCGGCCAGGGCGGCCTCGGCGAGCGCGATCAGTTGCTGGGCGAGGGCGTACGACCAGGTGGGCTGGCCGCGTTGGTCGTCGACGACGTCGAGGAACTCGCGTTGATCGGCCAGGCGGAGCATGGTGGTGACGAAGTTGCGGCCGTGCGCGCCGTAGAGCCATGCGGTCCGTACGACGTAGCCGGTGTCGGGCAGCAGTCGGGCGACGGCTTGTTCACCGGCGAGCTTGCTGCGCCCGTACGCGTTGATCGGCGCGGTGGGTGCGTCCTCGCGGTAGGGGTGACCGGCGTCGCCGGGGAAGACGTAGTCGGTGGAGATCTGGAGCAGTCGGGCGTCGTGTGCGGCGCAGGCCGTGGCGAGGTGGGCCACGGCGTCGCCGTTGACGGCGGTGGCTGTCGCCTCGTGCTCTTCGGCGCCGTCGACGTCGGTCCAGGCGGCGGCATTGATGACCACGTCGTGGCCGGCTACCGCGGTGTGTGTGGCGGTGGGGTCGGTGATGTCGAGCGCGGCCCGGGTGGCGGCGGTCACGGTGTGCCGCGGGTGCCCGGTGAGGATGTCGACCAGGTCGCGGCCGAGCATGCCGGCGGCACCTGTCACCAGGACCTTCATCCGGCTGCCGCCGTCTTGAGCGGCTCCCACCAGGAGCGGTGTTCCCGGTACCAGCGGACGGTGTCGGCGAGGCCGGTGTCGAAGGGGATGCTTGGGGCGTACCCCAGCTCGGTCTGGATTTTGGTGATGTCCAGCGAGTAGCGGCGGTCGTGGCCTTTGCGGTCGGGGACGGCCACGACCCGGTCCCAGCCGGCGCCGCAGGCGTCGAGCAGCCGTGCGGTCAGCTCCTTGTTTGTCAGCTCGGTGCCGCCGCCGATGTGGTAGATCTCGCCGGCGCGGCCCCGCTGTTGCACCAGGGCGATGCCTCGGCAGTGGTCGTGCACGTGCAGCCAGTCGCGGACGTTGCCGCCGTCGCCGTAGAGCGGCACCGTCCCTGCGTCGAGCAGGTTCGTCACGAACAGCGGGATGACTTTCTCCGGATACTGGTAGGGCCCGTAGTTGTTGGAGCAGCGGGTGACCACCACGTCCATGCCGTGGGTGCGGTGGAAGGCCAGGGCGAGCAGGTCGGAGCCGGCCTTGGAAGCGGAGTACGGCGAGTTGGGGGCCAACGGCCACCGTTCGGTCCAGGAGCCCTCGGCGATGGAGCCGTACACCTCGTCGGTGGAGACGTGCACGAATCGGCGGACACCGTGGCGCAGCGCGGCGTCGAGCAGCGTCTGCGTGCCGAGCACGTTCGTGGTGACGAACGGTGTCGCCCCGGCGATCGAGCGGTCCACGTGCGACTCGGCGGCGAAATGCACGATCACGTCATGTCCCGGGACCAGCCGGTCGACGAGTTCCGCGTGCCGGATGTCGCCCTGGACGAAGTGGAGCCGGGGGTCGTCGCGGACCGGGTCCAGGTTGGCCGGGTTGCCGGAGTAGGTGAGCGCGTCGAGGACGGTCAGCCGGGTCGGTGTCATCGCGGACACCTCCGGCGTGTGCCGTCCAGAGGCGCCGAGGAGCATCCGGACGTATTCAGAACCGATGAAGCCGGCACCGCCGGTGACGAGGATCCTCACAGGACGGGGAGTCTACGCGGAAGAACGGGGAGTAGTGTATCTGACACGTGACTCTTCGTGGTGCCCCTCGGTAGGCTCCCCGAGTGCGTGGAATCCTGCTGGCCGGTGGCACCGGATCGCGACTGTGGCCGATCACCCGGGCGGTGTCGAAGCAGCTGATGCCGGTCTTCGACAAGCCGATGATCTACTATCCGCTCTCCACCCTGGTGATGGCCGGGGTGCGGGAGATCCTGGTGATCACCACGCCGGAGGAGCAGGAGCAGTTCCGGCGCCTGCTCGGTGACGGCGGCCAGTTCGGCCTGCGGCTGGAGTACGCCAGCCAGCCCCGGCCCGAGGGCATCGCCCAGGCGTTCGTGCTCGGTGCGGACTTCGTCGGCGCGGAGCCGGTGGCGCTGATCCTCGGCGACAACATCTTCCACGGTGCGGGTCTCGGCCGGCAGTTGGCCGCGGCGGGCGATCCGGTGGGTGGGCGGATCTTCGCCTATCCGGTGGCGAACCCGCAGGCGTACGGGGTGGTGCAGTTCGACGCCGGGGGGCGGGTGCTGTCGATCGAGGAGAAGCCGCGGCGGCCCAGGTCCCGGTACGCGGTGCCGGGGTTGTACTTCTACGACAACCGGGTGGTGGAGATCGCCCGTGGGCTGGTGCCCAGCGCCCGTGGCGAGTTGGAGATCACCGCGGTGAACGAGGTGTACCGGCGGGCCGGCGAGTTGTCGGTGACCGTGCTGGACCGGGGCACCGCCTGGCTGGACACCGGGACGTTCGCCTCGCTGGTGCAGGCCGCCGAGTTCGTGCGGGTGATCGAGGAGCGGCAGGGCATGAAGATCGGCTGTGTCGAGGAGGTGGTCTGGCGGGCCGGGCTGATCGACGACGACCAGCTGCGGGCGTTGGCCGAGCCGCTGGTCCGCAGCGGCTACGGCGACTATCTGCTCGACCTGCTGGCTGTCGAGCGCGAGCTGACGCCCGGAAAGTTCATCGAGGCGGCGGCCGGGCTGCGGGGCGGTGCGGTGCCCGGGCCGGGAAACGGTGCGGTGCCCGGGCCGGGAAACGGTGCGGTGGTCGGGCCGGGGAACGGTGCGGTGGTCGGGCCGCGGGAGGGGGAGCGGTGAAGATCCGGCCGCTGGGCATCGAGGGCGCCTGGGAGATCAGCCCGCAGCAGCACGGCGACCCGCGCGGCATGTTCATGGAGTGGTACCGCTTTGACCGGCTCGCCGAGGCGGTCGGTCATCCGCTGCGGCTGGCGCAGGCCAACCTCTCCGTCTCGGCGCGGGACGTGGTGCGGGGCATCCACTTCGCCGACGTGCCGCCGGGACAGGCGAAGTACGTCACCTGCGTACGGGGCGCGGTGCTCGACGTGGTGGTGGACCTGCGGGTCGGCTCGCCGACCTTCGGCCGGTGGGAGGGCGTACGCCTCGACGACGACGAACGGCGCGCGGTCTACCTGGCCGAGGGGTTGGGACACGGGTTCTGCGCGCTCAGCGACGGAGCCACCCTGAGCTATCTCTGTTCGGCCACGTACAACCCGACCGGTGAGCATGCCGTGCATCCGCTGGACGAGGAGTTGGGGGTCGAGTGGCCGCCCGAGATGCCGCTGCTGTCCGCCCGTGACGCCGCCGCGCCGCCGCTGGCCCAGGCGCGGGCGGCGGGCCTGTTGCCGACCTACCGCGCCTGCCGGGACCACGTGGCGGGTCTGGGTGTCGGAGCGCAGCCGGGACTGGTCTGACCGGTACTGGTGCGTCGCGACAGTGACGAACAGGGCCTCGGTACGGCTAATGTCTCATCATGGAACGGCGAATCTTCGGTCTGGAGACCGAGTACGGCGTCACCTGCACCTACCGTGGGCAGCGGCGGCTGTCCCCTGACGAGGTCGCCCGGTACCTCTTCCGCCGGGTGGTGTCCTGGGGCCGATCGAGCAACGTCTTTCTGCGCAACGGCGCCCGACTCTATCTGGATGTCGGCTCGCACCCGGAGTACGCCACCCCGGAGTGTGACTCGGTGGTCGATCTGGTCGCCCATGACCGGGCCGGTGAGCGCATCCTGGAAGGGCTGCTGGTCGACGCGGAGAAGCGGCTGCACGACGAGGGCATCGCCGGGGAGATCTACCTGTTCAAGAACAACACCGACTCGGCCGGCAACTCGTACGGCTGCCACGAGAACTATCTGGTGTCCCGGCACGGTGAGTTCGGCCGGCTGGCCGACGTACTGATCCCGTTCCTGGTCACCCGGCAGTTGATCTGCGGGGCGGGCAAGGTGTTGCAGACGCCGCGCGGTGCGGTGTACTGCCTCTCCCAGCGGGCCGAGCACATCTGGGAAGGCGTCTCGTCGGCGACCACCCGGAGCCGCCCGATCATCAACACTCGGGACGAGCCGCACGCGGACGCCGAACGCTATCGCCGCCTGCACGTCATCGTCGGCGACTCCAACATGAACGAGGTCACCACGCTGCTCAAGGTCGGTACGGCCGACATCGTGCTGCGGATGATCGAGGCCGGGGTGGTGATGCGCGACCTCACCCTGGAAAACCCGATCCGGGCCATCCGGGAGGTGTCGCACGACATCACCGGCCGCCGTAAGGTGCGGTTGTCCTCGGGCAAGGAGGTCAGCGCCCTGGATATCCAGCAGGAATACCTCGCCAAGGCGATCGAGTTCGTGGAGCGTCGCGGCGGTGACCAGACCGCCAAGCGGGTGGTCGAGTTGTGGGGCCGGGTGCTGCGGGCGGTGGAGACCGGCGACCTGGAACCGGTCTCCCGGGAGATCGACTGGGTGACCAAGCTCCGGCTGATCGAGCGTTACCAGCGCAAACACGACCTGCCGCTGTCGCATCCCCGGGTGGCGCAGATGGATCTCGCCTACCACGACGTGCGCCGGGGCCGAGGGCTCTACGCCCTGCTGGAACGGCGCGGTGACGTGGACCGGGTGGCCACCGATCCGGAGATCTTCGAGGCCAAGGAGACGCCGCCGCAGACCACCCGGGCCCGGCTGCGCGGCGAGTTCATCCGGCACGCCCAGGAGAAACGGCGCGACTTCACCGTCGACTGGGTGCACCTGAAGCTCAACGACCAGGCACAGCGCACGGTGTTGTGCAAGGACCCGTTCCGGGCGTACGACGAGCGGGTGGAGCGGCTCATCGCCAGCATGTGAGTCTCACCCGGCCCGTCCGTACCGGGCGGGCCGGGTAGGCTGGCCGCGTCATGATTCCTTCTGGGTCCCCTTCGCGCCGTCCCGGTCAGGGCGGCGAGCCGCAGAGCTGGCTCGACCGACGCCGGGAGAAGATCCGCGACGAGATCGCACGCAACAGGCGTGGCGAGTACGTCGTCCCCACCTGGGTGCTGGCGTCGACGCTGGCGCTGATCGTCGGCGCCTGGATCGCCCTCATCATCTTCGCCTGAGGTGTAAGGAGGGGCCCCCTCTTAACGCCTGGTGTATAGGAAGGGCCCCCTTCTAACACTTGTCGCCTGTCGTACCGGCGGCGAGCAGGCGGGCGGCGTGCCGGCCAGCCGCCGCGGCGGCCAGGAAATATGCGTGGTCGGCATCGAGCCCGCGTCCCATCGTCGACAGCGGCACCGGGCTGCGCCGCAGCGCCGCGTCCAGCCCGGCGCTCGGCACCCGCAGCACCGCGTGCCGCCCGGTCAGCGGTGCGAGCGCGGCGTCGACCTCTGCGGCCAGCGCCGGATCCAGGCCGTCGGGCACCACCAGCTCTGCGCGGGCCAGCGCCACCCGGCCGTACGCGGTGATGCTGTGGTGTGAGACGCCGCGGTGTCGCGGGCGCGGGTCGGCGGCGGAGATCCGCAGCGACCCGATCGGCCGCCCACCCAGCGCGGCGACGGCGTTGACGGCCTCGCCGACAGCGACCCCGGAGAAACCCCAGCGGGTGCCGGTGCCGAGGTTTCCCGGCCCCTGTGCCACCACCGCCACGTCGGCGTGCAGCACGTGCCGGGCCGCGAGCAGGCCGCTGTGCAGCGTGGACGCCTCCAGGTCACCGCCGAACGCCTGTCCGACGCTGATCGTGCCGACCAGCTCGTCGCGCAGGCCGGCCAGCGTACGGGAGAACCAGGCGGGCAGCGCCCCTCCGTCGGTGAGCAGGTACGCCACCCGCAGCTGCGCGGCGTCGGCGTGGATGCCGGCCAGGATCGCCGGCAACGCCGAGTGCAGGTCGGCGGTGATCACCGGCAGGCCGGCGAGGTCCTCGGCGGCGGCCAGCGTGTCGTGGTGTGGTGATGCCGGCTCGTCGACGCCGAGCAGGATCGGTTGCAGCGGGGTGTAGCGGGCTTTGACCAGGTGGCCGGCGTCGCGGGAGTCGAGGGCCTGCGGCGGGTCCGCCGGCAGACGGTCGGGCAGCGCGACGACCAGGGCGTACCCGCCGGTGCCCAGGCCCATCAGCAGCGCGCCGGCGTTGAGCAGCACCCGGTCGCCGGGCTCGGGCACGCCGACAAGTGCCGGGTACGCCAGGGCCCGCATCGTGCCGCCGTCGGTGAGTGCGACGTCGAGCTCGATCGCACCGGTCCACTGCCGTCGCAGCGTCGTCACCGTACCCGCCCGCCATCGCACCATGCCCCGCACGCTAGCTTCCCCGGCGCGTCGCCGTATGCGCCGGGGTGTGCGCCGATCCGGTACGCCACGACGCGCCGGGCGGTGGCGGTGGGGGCGCTGCGGCGGTCGCGATGTTAATAGGGGGCCCTTGCTATACACCAGGCGTTAACAGGGGGCCCCTCCTTGGGTCTGGGTGCGTGCGGGGGGCACGACGGCTGCTAGCGTCTACGGGGTGTCGCGGAGCCGCACCGAACGCCTGGTCAACCTGGTGATCTGCCTGCTGTCCACGCGGCGGTTCCTGACCGCCGCGCAGATCGCCGCGACCGTGCCCGGTTACGAGCACGATCCGGAGGACGCCCGCGAGCACGAGGCGTTCCAGCGCAAGTTCGAGCGGGACAAGGCGGAGCTGCGGGAACTGGGCGTGCCGCTGGAGACCGGGACGGCCAGCGCCTTCGACGCGGAGCCCGGCTACCGGATCGCCCGCCGGGAGTACGCGTTGCCGGACATTCCGCTCAAGCCGGACGAGGCTGCCGCGGTGGGCATCGCCGCCCGCCTGTGGCAGCACGCCGGGCTCGCCGCCGCCGCGTCGTCGGGGTTGGCGAAGTTGCGGGCCGCCGGGGTGGACGTGGACCCGCAGGCCACCCTGGGCCTGGAGCCGATGGTCACGGTCGACCCGGCGTTCGCGCCGCTCACCGCCGCGGCGCGGGACCGCCGCGAGGTCCACTTCGACTACCGGGTGCCGGACCGGGACGCACCGGACCGACGCCGGTTGCAGCCGTGGGGCGTGGTCTGCTGGCGGGGCCGGTGGTATGTGGTCGGTCACGACCTGGACCGCGACGCCACCCGGTGCTTCCGGTTGTCCCGAGTGCTCGGCCCGGTCCGGGTCACCGGTGAGCCGGGCGGCTATCGGCCGCCGACCGACGTCGATCTGATCAGTCATGTGGCTCGCTGGTCCGGGCCGACCGAGCGGGCCGGCCGGGCGACCGTGCTGGTCGCCGCGGGCCGCGCTGCGGGCCTGCGGCGATGGGCGGCGGAGATCACCACGGGCGGGGTAACCGATCGGCTCGTGCTGCCCTACGCCGACGTGGAGTTCCTCGCCGGTCAGCTCGTCGGCTACGGCCCTGACGTGCGGGTGCTCGACCCGCCCGAGCTGCGCGAGGCGGTCATCCAACGACTCAAGGAGATCGCCGCCCGGCACGATGCGTTGGCGGCGGCCCGGTGAGCGCGCGGATCGTGTGCGCGGCGGTCGGGGTCGGTTCGGGGAGGGGAATCCGGTGAAAGCAGGTTCGCGTACCTCCGCCGACCGGCTGGCCCGGCTGCTCAACCTGGTGCCCTACCTGCTCGCCCGGCCCGGGATCGAGATCGCCGAGGCGGCCGGTGACCTGGGCGTCACCGAGCGGCAGCTGCGGGAGGATCTGGAGCTGCTCTGGGTGTGCGGGCTGCCCGGTTACGGCCCGGGTGACCTGATCGACATGGCCTTCGACGGCGACCGGGTGACGATCACCTACGACGCCGGCATCGACCGTCCGCTGCGGCTCACCCCGGATGAGGCGCTCGCCCTGGTGGTGGCGTTGCGGATGCTGGCCGAGACACCGGGGGTGGCCAACCGGGAGGCGGTGGAACGGGCCCTGGTCAAGATCGAGGACGCGGCGGGTGACCTGGTGGCCGCCCCGGTCGAGGTGCGGCTGCCCGGCGACACCCCACGGGTGGAGCAGCTCCGCGCCGCAGTGCAGCGTGGCCGGGCGCTGCGGATCACCTACTACACGGTGGCCCGGGACGAGACCACCGAGCGCGTGATCGATCCGCTGCGGGTGTTGATGGTCGGCGGCCGGACGTACGTGGAGGCGTGGTGCCGGCGGGCCGAGGCGGTACGACTTTTCCGGGCCGACCGGATCGACGCTGTCGCCGAGCTGGACGAACCGGCAGTGGTGCCGCCGCAGGCCCGCCCGCAGGACCTGAGCGAGGGCGTGTTCCGGCCGTCACCGGACCTGCCGTTGATCACCTTGCGGATCGGTCGGGGCGAGCGGTGGATCACCGAGTACTACCCCTGCGAGCGGGTCGAGTCCGACGGGCAGTGGTGGCTGGTCTCGCTGCGGGTCACGGATCTCAGCTGGGCTCGGCGGTTCGTGCTCGGTCTGGGGCCGGAGGTCACCGTCGTCTCGCCGGCCGAGCTGGCCGAGCAGGTGCGGTTGGCGGCGGTGGCGGCGCTGGACGCGTACGCCTCGCCGGTGTCGGCAGGCGCGGACCCGGCGGTGGCCGGGCTCAGGCAGTAGGCTGGCGGCCGTGCTGAAGTGGATCGTGCTCGCGCTGGTGCTGGTGCCGTTGGTCGTGCTCGCGCTGGCGGTCCGACCTGTGCTGGCGCGGCTGCCGCAGCTGCGTCGGGCAGTGGAGAAGCTGCAAGGGCGTGCCGACGAGGCGGTGGCGCTGCGGGAGGCCGCGGAGCGTCTCCAGCAGCGGGCCGAAGGATTGCAGGGCCGGCTGGAGACCACCGAGCAGCGGCTCACCCTGATCCGCTCTCGACGCGGCGACTGACCCATCCGGGGCGCCCGTTTCCGGGCTGATGATCCACTCGTGGTTGACGAGACACTCGCGGGTAGTCGAAACTTCACTCCGTCGGGACCAACCACCACCGTCCCGGTAGGGTGGCAACAGCTCTGGACAGACGTACGATGGGCTGCGGCACACTCTCATCAACACCGTGCGACTGGAGCCTTCAATGCATGTCCTCAAGCCCTGGCACATCGCCGTACTCGTGGTCGTGCTGATCTTGCTCTTCGGTGCGAAGCGGCTTCCGGACGCGGCGCGTTCCCTGGGCCGTTCGCTGCGCATCATCAAGGCCGAGACCAAGAGCCTCTCCGACGACGACCGCGACCTGGCCGGCAAGGCCGACGCGCAGGCCGGCTACCAGCCGTACCCGCCGCAGCAGGCGCCACCGCAGCAGCAGGCGTACCCGGGTGAGGCACCGCAGCAGCCGTACCAGGGCACGGTCCAGCAGCCGGTGGTCGACCCGGTGCAGCGCGTCCGCGACAACTGATCGCGGGGGCCGATCACCGTGGCCTTCGGACTCCGCAAGCGCGGCCCGAGCGACTTCGAACGGGCCGCGGACGGCTCGATGACCCTGGTCGAGCACTTCCGCGAGCTGCGTAACCGACTGTTTCGTGCCTCGCTGGCGATCGTCATCGGCTTCTTCGTCGGTTACGCTCTGGCGGATCTGGTCTTCGACCTGCTCGCCACGCCGTATTACCGGTTGCTGCCGGACCAGAAGTTCATCCAGCTCGGGCCGGCGGACGCCTTTCTGTTGAAGCTCAAGCTCGCGCTCTGGATCGGGCTGATCGTCGCCTCGCCGGTGTGGTTCTACCAGCTCTGGGCCTTCATCGCGCCGGGTCTGCACCGGCACGAACGCAAGTACGCCTACATCTTCGTGGCGATCGCCGCGCCGTTGTTCATGGCGGGCTCGGCGCTGGCGTACTTCATCGTGGACAAGGGCCTGACGTTCCTGCTGGAAGCGGGTGTCACCGGGATCGACACCTCGCTCGAGGTCACCCGGTACATCTCCTTCGTCACCAACATGATCCTCATCTTCGGGGTGGCGTTCGAGTTCCCACTTGTCGTGCTGATGCTCAACTTCGTCGGCATCGCCAGCGCGAAGCGGCTGCTCAGCTGGTGGCGGGTGGCGGTCTTCGTCTTCTTCGCCTTCTCCGCGGTGGTCACGCCCACGCCGGACCCGTTCGGCATGACGGCACTGGCGATCTGCCTGTGCGCGCTCTACTTCGCCGCGGTGGGTGTCGCGTTCCTCAACGACAGGCGTCGTGGACGTGGCAAGGAGATCTACGCCGGCATCGATGACGACGAGGTGTCCCCGCTGGAATTCGACCGGGATCCGGTCGAGTCGGGCCAACCGGTCGACGTCGCTCCGGTGGACGCGCCCGAGCCGGTGAACCGGCCCTTGCCGATCGAGCGGCGCTTCGACGACGTGACCTGACCGGCTGCCCCGGCTCGTTCCGGGGCAGCCGAAGCGCCGCCGTGTGTGGTAGGCACGGCGGCGCTTTTTCGTGCCCGGCCGTGCCGCGAGTGCCGCCTGCGGCGGGGGAGCGGATCGGCTCGCCTCCGTCGCCGTAACGCACGGCTCGGCACCTGTCTGCGGCGCAGTCGGTAATCCGTCACCGGCTTCCACCGTGCCGGGTATGGGTAATGACATGTGCACGATGTGTCGTCGCGCTCGACGAGGAAAGGTCGTTGCCACGTGCGTCGCCTGACGTTCCGTCCCCCGCCCGTCGTTGCGCCGCAGTCCGTCGCGCGCTGCGTACGGCGCCCGCCACCCGACTGACCGTCGGGTCGGGCGCCACCGTGGCGGTCGCCGACCCGTCCGCCGACCCGACCACCACCGTGCCCGGGTCGCGGACGGGTGCCGTTGCGGGAGTCCGGTGCCGGTCCCGCAGGTGAATGACCCGCTCCACCGTAGCCCTTACCCCCACCATCCGGCTGGTCGGCGAAGTCCCGTCGAAGGGATCCGGCCGCCGCAGTGTCCGTCCCAGATCGGAGTCAGGCATTGATCCGCGTCGTCGTCGTCGAGGAGATGAGTCTGCTGCGCACCGCGCTGTGCGTCGCCCTGTCGAGCGAGGAGGAGATCGAGGTGGTCGCCGAGGTGGCCGGGACGGGAGAGCTGTCCGCCATGGTGCGGCGGCACCGTCCCGACGTGGTACTGGTGGACCTGGCCTCGGATGTCCCACAGCCGGCCGAGGTGGTCGCCCAGATCACCGGGGCGGCACCTGGCACGGCGGTGCTGGCCATGGGCCGCCGGTGGAGTCCGGCGCTGGTCGGTGACCTGTTGGCGGCCGGGGCGCGAGGGCCGGGCGGACGACACAGCGGCGCAGGTCCTGTCGCAGCGCGGTGACGGCGTGCGCCAGCAGCTCCGGCTCGCCGGTCAGCTCGTGGAGGCGCACCAGCATCAGCGCCGGTCTGGTCCGTCCGCGCAGCAGTCCCGCGTACGGGTGCCGGCCACCGCTGACGTCCGGCCCCGGATCGTCGGCGAGCTGCTCGACGACCCGTTCGGCGGCCCGCCAGGCGGCGTCGAGCACGTCGAGGGCGTCCTGCCGGCGATCCAGCAGCTCCAGGGCGTACCCGACGCCGTGCAGGCCGTCGTAGAAGCCGCAGCGGGTGCCGGAGCCGGGCGAGGTGGCGCGGCGTACCAGCCACTGTTCGTGCTCCGGCCACCGTCCCGCGCCGCTGACGTGCAGTGCGTACAGGACTCCGGCGGCACTGGTTCCAGTGCGATCGGTCATGAGGTGGAATGCGTACCACACGATCGACCATGACAAATGTCAGGCGACGGCTGTCCGGTCCGCGTCCGGCCAGGTACGGTGCACGCCGTGACCGCAGACGATCACCCTGCGCCGGCCGACCGGCCGGTCGCTGTGCTGGCCAACCCCACCGCCGGCCGGGGACGTCACCGGGGTCTGCTGCCCCGAGTGCTGGACCGCTTGGCGGCGGGCGGACGCCCGGTGCGGGTGCTGGCCGCCGATACCCCCGAGCAGGCCGAGGTCGCCTGCCACGCGGCGCTGGCTGACGGCGCGTCGGGGCTGGTGGCGGTGGGCGGCGACGGCACCGTGCACCTGGTCCTCCAGGCGGTGGCGGGCACGCCCGTGCCGTTCGGCGTGGTGCCGGCCGGCACCGGCAACGACTTCGCCCTCGACGCCGGTTTCCCGACCGACCCGCTGGCCGCCGCGGACGTGATCGCGGCGGCGCTACGGGACGGCCGGTCGCGCGCGGTCGACCTGGCCCGGGTCACCGGCGCGGACGGCGGGCACCGCTGGTACGGCGCGGTGCTCGCGGCCGGCTTCGACGCGATCGTCAACGAACGGGCCAACCGGATGCGCTGGCCGCGCGGCCCGCGCCGCTACGACCTGGCGATTCTCGCCGAGCTGGCCCGGCTGCGCCCGCGTCGGTACACCCTCACCCTCGACGGCGAGCGGATCGAGGTCGACGCGGTGCTGGTGGCGGTCGGCAACGGTGCCAGCTACGGCGGCGGGATGCGGATCTGCCCAGCGGCGGATCTGACCGACGGGCTGCTCGACGTGGTGATCGGTGGCCGGTTCAACCGCCGCACCCTGATCCGGATCAAACCCCGGATCTATCCCGGCACTCACGTCACCCACCCATTGGTGCACACCTACCGGGCCCGCACGGTCACGGTCGCCGCCGAGGGCATCACCTCCTACGCCGACGGCGAGCGCTGCCGTGATCTGCCCGTCACCGTCACCGCCGTACCGGCTGCGGTTCGGCTGCTGCGCTGACCCGCGTCCTGCCGGCAGACGAGTCAGTTTCGCCGGGCCGCGGGGGTGACGACCGGGAGGGCGGTGGCCGGGTTCCAGCGCAGCGACAGCGCGACCGCCAAGGCGGTCAGTAGCATCGCGGCGAGGACGAACCACACGGTGATCTCGACCGGCCGCCGCTGTAGCTCGATACTGGCGGGCAACCCGGTAAGCACATCGGTGAGCTGTTCGGCGTCCTCGGCCCGGAAGTATTCGCCGCCGGTCAGTTCGGCGACCTCCTGCAGCGTGGGCTCGTCGATCTGCTGTAGGCGGCTGCCCCGAAACCGTTCACCTCCACCGAAGGCGGCACCGGGCTGGACCTGGTTGGCGCGGCACACCATCGGTGCCGGTTCGGTGGTGCCGAAACCGATCGTGTAGACCCGTACCCCGCGTGCCGCGGCCTGCTCGGCAGCGGTGACCGGATCGACACCCTGGCTGTTCGCGCCGTCGGTGAGCACCACGATGGTGTCGGGCTGCTCGACGGCGGCATCGACTGCCGGATCGACCCCGGTGGGCGCGACCGCCGAGTTGACGTCGGCTATCGCGTCGATGGAGGTCAGGATCGCCATGCCGATGGCGGTGCCGCGGGCGGTGGTGAGCTCGTCGATGGCGGCGAGCAGATCGCCGTGGTCGCTGGTCGGCGGCACCAACAGTCCGGCGATGCCGGAGAAGGCGACGAGCCCGATGCGGGTGCCGTCGTCCTGGGTGGTGATGAACTCTCGGGCCGCCGCCTGGGCGGCGGTCAACCGGTCCGGCTCGACGTCGGTGGAGCACATGGAGGTGGAGACGTCCAGGGCCAGCAGGATCGAGGTGGAGTTGGTCGGCACCGCCATCGACGCCTGGGGGCGGGCGGTCGCGACGCCGAGGCTGAGCAGACCGGCAAGGAACAGCAGCGCGGGCAGGCGACGGCGCCACCGGGACGGCCCGGGTAGCGCGGCGCGGATCAGCGCGATGCTGGCGACCCGCACCGCCGTACGGCGTCGACGCCGGGCCGCCCACCAGCGCACGACCAGCAGCAACGGCACCCCGAGCAGGGCAGCCAGCGCCCAGGGCCAGGTCAGTGACATCAGACGATCCTTCCGTGCCGGCGGATCATCAACAGCCCGCCGGCGATCAGGAGTAGCAGCGCGGTCGCCGCGAGCAGGCTGGTGAGTTCGACGGCCTCGGGGCGGGTGGTGACCCGGAGCTCGACGGCGCGGTGCACCTCGTGCAGCGCCTCGGTGTCCTGCGGTCGGTGATAGGTCCCGCCGCTGACCTGGGCGACGGCGGTCAGTAGCCGTTCGTCGAGGGCGGTGGCCAGCTGGTACCCGTCGACCTCGACCCGGGCACCACCGGTGGTGCCGACACCCACCGTCTCGATCCGTACTCCGGCGGCGGCGGCGAGGACGGCGGCGGCCTCGGTGTCCACCCCACCGCCGGTCTCCTCGCCGTCGGAGAGCACGACGATGCTCGCCGAACCCCAGTAGCCGAGGTCGGGGGCGGGCTCGCCGTCGGCGGGCAGCGTGACGGGCTGCCCGACGATGGTGCTCAGTGCGGCCAGGATCGCCGTACCCAGCGAGGTGCCGCCACCGGTGCTGAGGCGGTCGATGGCAGCGACCACGGCGTCGCGGTCGGCGGTGGGCGCCTGGACGACCAGCGCGGCCTGGCCGAAGGCGACCAGGCCGATGTCGAGCGTCTCGGGTTGGGCCTGGACGAATTCCCGGGCGGCGCGCTGCGCGGCACCGAGCCGGGTGGGCGCGACGTCGTCGGCGGTCATGCTGTTGGAGACGTCGACGGCCAGCACGACGGTGCCGGCGACCCGGGGCACACCGACGGTGGCCTGCGGGCGGGTGAGCGCGAGGCTGAGCGGTAGCAGCGCGGCGAGGAACAGCGCCACCGGCAGCTGGCGGCGCAGTCGTCCCCGACTGCCGCCGGTGACGCCCAGCCCGGACCGGGCCAGTGCGGCGGCCTGCCGTCGATGCAGCTGGACGTAGGCCGCGACGGCGACGGCGCTGACGAGCACTGCCACCGGCAGCAGCCACGGGTACGCGAAACTCATCGGCGGCCACCTTGACCGGACCGGCGCACCATCGCCACCAGCACCCGGACGAGGTCCTGGTCGGTACCGACCCGGTGGGCGGTCACCCCGGCCTGACGTAGGGCCGCATCGAGCAGTTCCTCCCGCACCCGGACCTGCTCGGCCAGGCGCTGGCGTAGCAGCGGATCGCTCGTGTCGACAAGCAGTTGTTCGCCGGTTTCGGCGTCCTCGACGGTGACCAGCCCCAGCTCCGGCAGGTCCAGGTCGGCCGGGTCGACCAGCCGGACGGCGACCACCTCGTGCCGGTGGGCCAGCGCGGCCAGCGCGGACTCCCATCCGGACTCGCCGAGGAAATCGGAGATCACGAAGACCAGGCTGCGGCGGCGGGCGGTGCCGGCGGCCAGGCGCAGCATCGCCGCCAGATCGGTGGTGGCTGCGGAGGCGTTCGCCGCTGGTACGCCGAGCTGGTGCGCCAGGCGCAGGATCTGGAGCCGCCCGGTGCGGGGCGGGACGACCTGGTGCCAGCTGTTGTCGTAGAGCACCGCACCGACCCGGTTGCCGGCCCGGGTGAGCAGCCGGGCGAGGCAGACGGCCAGGTCGGTCAGGACGGTCGCCTTGCCGGTGCCGTCCGGGCCGGCGGCCATCGACGCCGACCGGTCGAGCACCAGCCAGGCGGTCAGGTCACGCTCCTCGGTGTACTGCCGTACGTACGGTTCGTCGAGCCGGGCGGTGACGTTCCAGTCGATGTGTCGGACGTCGTCGAAGGGGGAGTAGGCACGCAGGTCGGTCACGTCGATGCCGGCACCCCGCAGCACCGTGCGGTGGGCGCCCTGCAACCGCCCGTCGAGGCGGCGGAGGACCTGCCACTCCAGTCGGCGTAGCAGCCGGTCGGCGGCGGTCGCCATGGATCAGCGGGTCCGGGCGGCGAGGTCGGGCAGGCGTGGCGCGGGCACCGGCACCGCGGAGATCACCTGGTGCAGGATGACGTCGGGGGTGACGTCGTCCGAGAGCGCCTCGTAGGAGAGCACCAGCCGGTGTCGCAGCACGTCCGGGACGAGTCCGGTGACATCCTCGGGCAGGGCGTACGCCCGGCCGCGGATCAGGGCCAGGGCCCGCGCGGCAAGCACCAGGTTGATCGAGGCGCGCGGGCTGGCCCCGTAGGTGAGGTAGCGGGCCAGGTGGCCGAGTCCCACGTCGGCGGGCTGCCGGGTGGCGGCGGCCAGCCGCACCGCGTACTCGATCAGCGAGGGGTCGACGTAGACCTGGTCGGCCTGCTGTTGCAGCGCGATGAGGTGGGCCGGGTCGACGATGCGCTGGATGGCCGGGGTGGCACCGATGGCCCGCTCGACGATGACGAATTCCTCGTTCGGGCTGGGGTAGTCGACGAGCACCTTCATCATGAACCGGTCCACCTGCGCCTCGGGCAGCGGATAGGTCCCCTCCGACTCGATCGGGTTCTGGGTGGCCAGCACCAGAAACGGCCGGGGCACCTGATGGGTCTCCCGCCCGATGGTGACCTGTTGTTCCTGCATGACCTCCAGCAGCGCGCTCTGCACCTTCGCCGGAGCCCGGTTGATCTCGTCGGCCAGCAGCAGATTCGTGAACACCGGGCCGAGTGAGACCTGGAACTCGCCGCTGGCCTGGTGGTAGATCCGGGTGCCGACCAGGTCGGCGGGGACCAGGTCCGGGGTGAACTGGACCCGCTGGAACTGCCCGCCTACGGCGTCGGCGAGCGACTTGACGGCGAGGGTCTTGGCCAGCCCCGGTACCCCTTCGACCAGGACGTGACCGCGGGCGAGCAGGGCGACGAGCAGACGTTCCAGCAGGAGGTCCTGGCCGACGATCGCCTTCTTGACCTCGTACCGGATCTGCTCGACCGGGTTGGTCTCGGGTTGCGCGTGCTCCTGCGGTCGGTACTGGGCATGGGACGCCGGAGTGTGCATGGGTTCCTCGTGATCTGCGGTGTGACGGGTGGGCGGAGTGCTCACAGTTGCGGCCCGTCGCCGGGGCCGGTGCCGGCGGCGGTGCCGATCGGTACGGCGAATCCGACACCGATGAAGGTGCCGTCCCGGGTCGGGTTGGCCAGGGCGACCACGACTCCGACCAGTTCGCCGCGCAGGTTCACCAGCGGTCCGCCGGAGCTGCCGGGGTTCACCGCCGCGTCGAACTGGACAAGTCCCGCAAGGTCCTCGCCGCCGGCCGAGGCCGCCGAGCGGTCCAGCCCGGAGACCACCCCACTCGTGGTGCTGCCGGCGAGCCCCAACTGGTCGCCGATGGCGACGACCGCCTCGCCGATGGCGACCGCGCCGCCGAGCACCACCGGCACGAGCAGGCCGGGCAGTGTGTCGGGGGTGAGCGTGGCGATGTCGTTCGCGGGGTCGGTGCCGGCCACCGTCGCCTCGGTGCGGGTGCCGTCGGCGAACACCACCTCGATGTCGCGTGCGTCGGCCACCACGTGCAGGGCGGTGAGGATGGTGCCGTCGGCGTTGGCGACGACCCCAGTGCCGGTGGCGCGGCCGGCGGCGTCCCGAGCGGTGATCGACACGACCGACGGGGCCACCGTCTGGTAGACCTGCGCGACTGTCAGGGGCTCGTCCTCAGACGCGCTCGGGCGCGGCGCGGGCGACTCGGCGACCGGTCGGGTGGCCCGCCAGCCGACCAGCGCGATCGAGGCGGCCAAAAGCACGGCGGCCACCAGCGCGATCAGCGACCGACGGCGGTGCCGGGTGGCTGGTGCCGGCGCGGTCGTCGCCAGGTTGGGGTCTTCCGTTTGGATCCCCCCGGTTGCGGGGCCGTTGTGCATTGTCAGACGGTACGACGGTCGCCTCGGTGTTGCTTGTGTGGCATCTGTGGCTGTGCTGTGGACGCGGGACCGGACACAGCGCCGTGCGGTGTGGTCAGCCGCCGTGGGTCAGGGCCAGCACGGAACCGAGCCCGTTGGGGCGGCCCGGGTCGGCAGCCGGCAGGACCAGGGCGGCGCAGCCGGCAGCCACGGCACCGGCGTCGGCGGGGCTGTCGCCGACCATCAGGGTCTCCTCCGGGTCGACGCCGAGCATGCCGCAGGCGCGCCAGAAGATCGCCGGATCCGGCTTGCAGCGACCCACCTCGTACGACAGGACGAAGGCGTCGACCAGGTCGGCGATGCCCCAGGCGGCGAAGAACGGCCGGATGTCGAAGCCGATGTTGCTGACCACCGCCACCCGTACCCCGGCGGCCCGCAGGGCGGCCAGGGTGGGGGCGGTGTCCGGGTACAGCACCCAGCCCTCCGGGAGCAGCAGCCGCTCGTAGAGCGCCTCGGCGAGACCGTCGACGCCGGTGTCGACGGTGGCCGCCAGCCCGGTGTACGCACCCCGGTGGGCGTGCGCGTAGAGGTCCCGGTCGGCCCATAGTTCGGCCAGGTGCGGCGGTACCCGGGCCGGCAGCGGCCCGCCGGCGCGCCCGGCGGTGAGCAGCCGGTCAGCCAATGCGGTGGCCCGGACCGGGTCGAGGCGTACGCCACACGTCGCCGCGGCGGCCAGCACCCAGTCGCGGGGCTTTTCGACCTGCGCGAGCGTGCCGTGGAAGTCGAGCAGCACCGCCCGTACGGGCCGGCGGGACGCAACGGGCAGGGCCTGGTCGGTCGGTTCGGCATGATCCGGCACGTCGTGCACCCTACCGACCCACTCCGGACGCCCTGCCGGATGGCCTTGCCAGGTGCCCGACAGGGGTACGGACTAATCTTGGTGACATGTCGAGCCCCGCCGAGCGGTATGCCGCGGCGCGCCGCCGGGCCGCCCAGGTCGCACAGTTCCCGGCACTGGAAGAGTTCACCTCGGATCTGGGGTTCGACCTCGACGACTTCCAGCGGGAGGCGTGCCAGGCCCTGGAGCGGGGCAGCGGTGTGCTGGTCTGCGCCCCCACCGGCGCCGGCAAGACCGTGGTCGGCGAGTTCGCCGTACACCTGGCGCTGCGCGGTGCCCCCGGGCGGCCGGCACCGACCGACGGCACCCGCCGCAAGTGCTTCTACACCACGCCGATCAAGGCCCTGTCGAACCAGAAGTACCACGACCTGGTCGACCGCTACGGTGCCGACCAGGTGGGGCTGCTCACCGGCGACAACGCCATCAACGGCGACGCCCCGGTGGTGGTGATGACCACCGAGGTGCTGCGCAACATGCTCTACGCCGGCTCGGCCACCCTGGAGGGCCTGGCGTACGTGGTGATGGACGAGGTGCACTACCTCGCCGACCGGTTCCGGGGCGGGGTGTGGGAAGAGGTGATCATCCACCTGCCCGCCTCGGTGACCCTGGTGTCGCTGTCGGCGACGGTCTCAAACGCGGAGGAGTTCGCCGACTGGCTGATCACCGTGCGGGGCGAGACCACGGTGGTGGTCAGCGAGCACCGGCCGGTGCCGCTGTGGCAGCACATGCTTGTCGGCAAGCGGATGTTCGACCTGTTCCACGATGCGGCGGCGGCGCGCAAGCACGACGTGCACCCGGAGCTGCTGCGCTACACCCGGGAGACGATGCGTCGCCTGGACCTCGGTGAGGGCCGTTCGGCCGGGTGGGGTGGGCGGCGGGGGCCGCGCTGGCGCGGGCCGGCGCGGCCGGACATCGTCGAGCGGCTGGACCGTGAGGGGTTGCTGCCGGCGATCCTGTTCATCTTCAGCCGGGCCGGCTGCGCCGCCGCCGTGCAGCAGTGCCTGGCCGCCGGGCTGCGGCTCACCTCACCCGAGGAGCGGGCCGAGATCCGCCGGGTGGTGGAGTCCCGGATCACCGCCATTCCGGGCGAGGACCTGTCGGTGCTCGGCTACTGGGAGTGGCTCGACGGCCTGGAGCGTGGGCTGGCGTCGCACCACGCGGGGATGCTGCCGGCGTTCAAGGAGGTCGTCGAGGAGTTGTTCGTCCGCGGGCTGGTCAAGGCGGTCTTCGCCACCGAGACCCTGGCCCTGGGCATCAACATGCCGGCCCGCTGCGTGGTGCTGGAACGCCTGGTCAAATACAACGGCGAGGCGCACGTCGACCTGACCCCGGGGGAGTACACCCAGGTCACCGGGCGGGCCGGGCGGCGCGGCATCGACGTGGAGGGGCACGCCGTGGTGGTGTGGTCCCCGGAGACCGACCCCCGGCACGTGGCCGGGCTGGCCTCCACCCGCACCTATCCGCTGCGGTCCAGCTTCCGGCCCTCGTACAACATGGCGGTGAACCTGGTCGGCAGCGTCGGCGCCGAGCCGGCCCGGGAGCTGCTGGAGTCGTCGTTCGCGCAGTTCCAGGCGGACCGGTCGGTGGTCGGCCTGGCCCGGCAGGTGCAGCGCAACACCGAGACCATCGAGGCGTACGCCGGGGAGGCGGACTGCCACCACGGTGACTTCGACGAGTACTTCGCGCTGCGGGTGGCCATCGCCGACCGGGAGCGGGCCCTGGCCCGGCAGGGACAGAGCCAACGCCGGGCGGCGGCGGTGGCGTCGCTGGAACGGTTGCGGGTGGGTGACGTGATCCGGGTGCCGTCCGGGCGGCGGGCCGGCCTGGCCGTGGTGCTCGATCCGGCCGCCGGTGGCTTCAGCGAACCCCGGCCGCTGGTGTTGACCCAGGACCGCTGGGCCGGGCGGATCAGCCCCGCCGATTTCACCGCGCCGGCTGAGGTGCTGGCCCGCATCCGGGTGCCGAAACACTTCAACCCGCGTAACCCGGCCGCCCGGCGGGACCTGGCGGCGCAGGTCAGCGGCACCGGCCTGGACCGGCACAGCCGCCGTGGCGCGCGGGGACGGCAGTCGGGGGAGGATCACCAGCTCACCCAGTTGCGGGCCGAGCTGCGGCGGCATCCGTGCCACGCCTGCCCGGAGCGGGAGGAGCATGCCCGGTGGGCGGAGCGCCGCCGCCGGTTGGAGCGGGACACCGAGGAGTTGCGCCAGCGGGTCGCGGGTCGGACGGGGTCGTTGGCACGTACCTTCGACCGGATCGTCGCGTTGCTGACCGCGCGCGGTTACCTCACCGCAGAGGGCGAGGTGACCGACGCCGGACGGATGCTCGGGCGGATCTGGACGGAGGCCGACCTGCTGGTGGCGGAGTGCCTGCGCCGGGGTGTCTGGGACGGGCTCTCCCCGGCCGAGTTGGCCGCCGCCGTCTCCGTGGTGGTGTACGAGGCCCGCCGCGACGTCGACGAGCGGGCCTCGCTGCCGCGGGGCGCGGTCGCCGACGCGGTCGACGCGACGCTGAAGCTGTGGAGCGAGATCGAGGCGGACGAGGCGGGCCGTGGCCTGACTGTCACCCGCGAGCCGGATCTCGGCTTCGCCTGGCCGGTCTACCGCTGGGCGCGGGGTGAGGCGCTGGCGAAGGTGCTGGCCAGCGGGCACGAGTTCGACGGTGAGATGCCGGCCGGTGACTTCGTCAGGTGGGCTCGGCAGGTGGTGGACCTGCTGGGCCAGTTGGCTGATTCCGGTGGTGCCTCGGCCGAACTGCGGGCCACCGCCCGCCAGGCGATCGGCGCGGTGAACCGAGGAGTCCTCGCGTACCACTCGCCGGCCTGAGTTTTCTCCGCCGTAAGGCTATTGTGCCTGGTAGGGCACCTCCTGGATCATGTGTCCGGCGCGTGGCTACGCGCCGGTAACAGCTCTGGGGGGAAAGCCGCCGTGGCGGACATCAATCATTTTGAGTACGGCTGGATCACACCGGCGCTCAGTTACGCGCTGTCGGTGCTCGGATCCATCCTCGGGCTGGTCTGCGCCACCCGGATCCGGGACGCCGACAGCACCGGCCAGAAGCTCTGGTGGGGGACGCTGGCGGCCTGGGCGCTCGGCGGCACCGCGATCTGGACCATGCACTTCATGGCGATGCTGGGCTTCGCCGTGACCGGCACCCGGATCCGATACGACGTGCCGATCACCGTGGTCAGCGCGCTGATCGCGGTCGTGGCGGTCGGTCTCGGCTTGGCGATCGTGGGCACCGGCAAGCTCTCGGTGATCCGGATCATCGCCGGTGGTCTCTTCGCCGGCAGCGGGGTGGCGGCGATGCACTACACCGGCATGGCCGCGATGCGGTTGGACGGCCGGCTGGGCTACGACCAGCTCCGCGTCGCGCTCTCCGTGCTGATCGCGGTGGTGGCGGCCACCGTCGCGCTCTGGCTCGCGGTGACCGTACGGCGCGGATTGGCGATCTTCGGCTCGGCGCTGGTGATGGGGGTGGCGGTCAACGGCATGCACTTCACCGGGATGAGCGCCCTCTCGGTGCACCTGCACGAGCGGCGCGGCGAGGTGACCGGCGCGGAGGTGGGCACGCTGCTGATCCCGATCGTCCTGCTGGTGATCTTCGGAGTGGTCGGGCTGGTCTACGCGCTGCTCGCCGCGCCCACCGACGAGGACCGCGCCGCCGCGGCGTACCTGGATGCCCGGCGGGCACCGGCACCAGCACCGGCCTTCGGCGACCCCGTCGAACCGGACCCGGTCGGGCTGCGGGCCCGCTCCACCCTGGCCCGCCCCGGCGCCCAGTTCCCGTC
>NZ_POTX01000083.1 GCF_003236305.1 Micromonospora endophytica
AACTTTTGGTGGGGGTGGGGCGACCAACTTGAGGACAACGATCTTCGAGGGGAAGTCCATGCGCAGCACCACGTCCGGCCGACTGGTCCGCCCGGCCGCTCTGTTCACCGCGACCGTTCTCGCTTCCCTCGTCACCGGTTGCGGGTCGTCCGACGACGCCTCGACCGCGACGCCGACGCCCACCGTCGCCGCCAGCGCCAGCGCCAGCGCCGAGGCCGGAGTGCTGGCCGTCCGCGACCCGTGGGTGAAGGCAGCCGACGAGGGCATGACCGGCGCGTTCGCCACGCTGGTGAACGAGAGCGACAGCGACGTCACAGTGACCGGTGCGACCACCGAGCTGTCGCCTGTCGAGCTGCACGAGATGACCATGAAAGACGGGCAGATGGTCATGCAGGCCAAACAGGGCGGGGTGGTGATCAAGGCGCGGAGTGAGCAGAAGCTGGAGCCGGGCGGCGACCACCTGATGCTGATGAACCTCGCGAAGCCGGTCAAGGCCGGTGACGAGCTGACCTTCACGCTGACCTTCGGCGACGGCCGGACGCAGACCTTCACCGCAGTGGCCAAGCCGTTCACCGGCGCTCAGGAGAGCTACGCACCCGGCCACGGCCAGCCGGCGCACGGCACCTCGGCCAGCCCAAGCCCGGCGCCGTGACCGGGGTCAGCCGGCGCGGGTGGCTCACCGGCGGGGCCCTGGCCGCCGGGGGCACGCTGGTCGGTGCCGCGTCTGTCGCCGCCGCCCGTTCCGAGCAGCCTCCGGTACGCGTACCCGAGCCGGTGCCGGCCTCGGTGACCGTCGGCGCGGCCGTCGAGCCGTTCCACGGCGAGCGGCAGTCCGGGATCGCCACCGAGCCGCAGGCGCACGCGGCATTCGTCGCGTTCACCCTGCGCGCCGGCACCGATCGGGCCGCTCTCGGGCGGATGCTGCGGCTGCTCTCCGACGACGCGGCACGCCTCACCCAGGGTCGGCCGGCGCTTGCCGACACCGAGCCCGAACTGGGGCTGCTGCCGGCCCGGTTGACCGTCACGTTCGGCTTCGGTCCCGGGTTGTTCGCCGCCGCCGGTCTGGACGACCGTCGCCCGCCCTCGGTGGTGGAGCTGCCCTCGTTCCCGATCGACCGGCTGCAACCCCGCTGGTCCGGTGGGGACCTGCTGGTGCAGATCTGCGCCGACGACCCGATCACTGTCGCGCACGCCCAGCGGGTGCTGGTCAAGGACAGCCGGCCGTTCGCCACCGTCCGCTGGGTGCAGCAGGGTTTCCGGCGGGCCGCCGGTGCCGAACCGGGCCGCACCCAGCGCAACCTGTTCGGCCAGCTCGACGGCACCGCCAACCCGAAGCCGGGCCAGCCCCTGGAGACCGCGGTCTGGATCACCGACGGACCGGACTGGCTGCGCCACGGCACCACCCTCGTGGTCCGGCGGATCCGGATGGACCTGGAAACCTGGGACCTGCTCGGCCGCACCGACCGGGAGCTGAGCGTCGGGCGGCGGCTGGACAGCGGCGCTCCGCTCACCGGCACGGCAGAGCACGACGAACCGGACTTCGCCGCGCTCGGCCCGGACGGACTGACGGTGATTCCGGACTTCTCCCACCTCACCCGGGCGCACGTCAGCGACGACCGACTCCGGATCCTGCGCCGCCCCTACAACTACGATGGGACGCCTGCCGCCGACGGCACCGCCGACAGCGGACTGATCTTCGCGTCGTACCAGGCGGACATCGCCACGCAGTTCCTGCCCATCCAGCGCCGGCTCGCCGAACGGGACCTGCTCAACGAGTGGACCACCCCGATCGGATCCGCTGTCTTCGCCGTACCGCCCGGCTGTCCGGAGGACGGCTGGGTCGGCCAGCAACTGCTCGACTGACGAGGAGAATGGACCCATGCTTCGCCACCTCCGCCGCCCGTTCGCCACGGGCCTCGCCGCCACCCTGGCCGTCGCGGCCCTGCTGGTCGCTCCCGCCTCCCCCGCGTACGCGCACAACGCCCTCCGCAAGGCGACTCCCACCCAGGACGCCGAGCTGGAGAGCGCACCGACCAAGATCACGCTGGAGTTCATGCAGAAGCTGAACCCGCAGTTCACCACCATCACGCTCAGCGATGCCGACAAGCAGCAGGTGGACGTCAGCGAGCCGGAGATTTCCGGCACCAAGGGCACTGTCGCCATCGACGTGCCACTGGCCAACGGTGTCTACACGGTGGCGTACCGGGTGGTCTCCGTCGACGGGCACCCGGTGCAGGGGTCGTACAAGTTCACTGTCGCCGATCCCACCGCCACCGCCTCGCCCTCCCCCAGCCCGAGTCCGGAGCCGAGCGAACCAGCGGAGACGACGCCCGCCGCGCCCACCTCCGCCGCTGCCGCCAGCCCCGCAGCCAGCAACTCGTCCACCACGTCGAGCGTGCTGATCGGGCTGGGCGCCGGCCTGGCGCTGGTCGGCCTGGTGGTGGGCGTGCTGCTGTTCCGGCGCCGGCGCGGCGGTGCGGGGACGCCTTCGTAACGGCGGACACCGGCTCAGCGCAGCAACACCGGTCCGCCTTACCGGCGACACGCGGCCGCGACCAGTCATCGATCATCCTGCTGGGGCCGAGCGTGGGTTGGGTACGCGGTCGGCCTCGGTGTAGCCGGCGGCCTGAAGGGTGAACAGTTCGGCGTAGCGGCCACCGGCGGCCACGAGTTCGTCATGGCTGCCCGCCTCGACCAGCCGGCCGTGGTGCAGGACGAAGATCCGATCGGCGTGCCGGACGTTGGCCAGGCGGTGGGTGATGAGGATGGTGGTCGCTCGACCCTGCCGGTCCCGGATGGCCTGGAACAACGCGTCCTCGGCACGCGGGTCGAGCGCGGAGGAGGGCTCGTCCATCACCAGCAGTTCGGCGTCACGGAGGAACCCACGCGCCGCGGTGATCCGTTGCCACTGCCCGCCGGAGAGATCCTGACCATTGGCGAAGGTGCGGTCCAGCAGCGTCTCGTAGCCGTACGGCAGCTCGGTGATCATGTCGTGGGCGACCGCGCGGGCGGCCGCGGCCTCGATCCGGTCCTGCCTGGCTTCGGCGTCGATGTCGCCGATGGCGATGTTCGTGGCCGCGGTGAAGGGCCACTTGTGGTACTCCTGGGTGACCACCGCGACGCGGGCCCGCAGCCCGTCGCGGTCCCACTCGGACAGCGGCACCCCGTTCCACCGGATCACCCCCTCGGTGGGCGTACGCAACGTGGCGATCATCGCGGCGAGAGTGCTCTTGCCCGACCCGTTCTCCCCGACGAAGGCCACCGTCTGCCCCGCCTGGATGGTGAGCGTCACCCGGTCCACCGCCGGGCTCTCCCGGTCGGGATAGCAGAGGCTCACCTGGTCGACGGAGAGCAGCCGCAGCCGGTCCGGCGCATCCGCGGCCTGGCGGCCGGGCAGGTAGGCCGCGGCGCGGGTCATGAACCCGGTGTAGTCGCCGAAGTGCTGGCCCTGGGTGTAGACCCGGTCGATCTGGAAGGTGACGGTCGAGAGCGAACGATGTGCCACCTGCACGGCGATCACACAGGTCGCGGCCGCGGCGAGCGGGATATGTCCGTCGATCAGCAGCACGCCGAGCAGGACGTACACCACACCGGTCGCCAATCCCCCGATCATCGCGCCGAGCGTGGTGGTCGTGGTGACCCGGCGGGCCAGGTCGAGCTGGATGTCGGTCTCCACCCCCATCACCCGGTCGTACTGGTCGAGCAGGAACCGGCGCAGCCCGTACGCGCGCAGTTCCGGGGCGGAGTCGCGCTCGGCCATGAGGCGGTGCAGCAACCACTGTCGCCGGCGCCGGACCGAACCGGCGATGTAGGTCTGGTACCGCAGGTGTCCCGCCCACAGCGACGCCCATCCATTGGGCACCGTCGCCACCAGCAGGGCCAGCAGCAACAGCGGGTGGATCACCACCACGGCGACCGCCACCGCGATCATCCCCACCAGCCCGGCGAGCAGGTTCATCGACGCCTGCACCAGGTCGATGGCCGAGTTCGCCCCCTCCGAGGCGCGTTCCATGTCGTCGGCGAAGGCGTCCGCGTCGAAGGCCTCCAACCGCACCGCCGTGGTCACCTCGAACAGGCCCCGCTCGACCTCACGACTCACCCTCGGTGTCAGCCCGTTGAGCGCGTACCCGGTGGCGATGCCCATTCCGGCGCGTACCGCGGTCGCGCCGGCCAGTGCCGCGAGTGCCGGCAGCGCCGCGACCACCTTGTCCCCGGTGGGCCCGCCGGCGAAGAGTTCCACAAGCACCCGCTGGGTGGCCAGCAGACCGAACGCGGCCATCACCCCGGCGCCGACCGTGGCGACGGCCACCACCGTGGTACGCAGCCGGTCCGCCCGCCAGCTGATCCGCAGGGCCGCCCAGACCAGCCGGGGCAGCTCCGCGAAGACGGCGAAGAGTCCCGCCTCGGCGCGGGCCCGTACGCCCGTCTCCCACCACATCGCCCGCAACTCCGGCAGCACCGATTCGGTGACCGCCGGCCCGGCCTCGCGCGCTCGGGCCCGACGCCGGGTCAACACAGCCGCCATGAACACCTCCACGCAGTCGACCAGTTACATATGGTCACCGCCCACCCGGCTGGCGGTCCACCCCTGTCGGCGCGCCGAATCGCCAGGCCGGGGAGGGTGAAGCCGGCCCGCCGGCAGCGCTATAGCGTGCACGGGTAGGGAGGTGGGACCCGTGCGGCCTGACCAGTCGCCTACCGATCCAGACGTCGACCTCGGCGTGGCCCGCCAACGCGCGGAGCTGCGGGGCGGCACTGCCAGCCTGCTCGCCGCCATCGCCGTCGGGGGCGCGGTCGGTGCGGTGGTACGCCACGGACTGGCCGTGGTCTTTCCGCACCCGCCCAGCGGCTTTCCCTGGGCCACCTTCGCCGTCAACGTCTCGGGCTGCCTGCTCATCGGGGTGCTGATGGTGCTGATCACCGAGGTGTGGGCCGCACCACGCCTGGTCCGGCCCTTCCTCGGTGTCGGCGTCCTCGGCGGGTACACCACCTTCTCCACCTACGCGGTGGAGGTGCAGCAGGCGGTGGCGGCCGGTGCCGCGCGAACCGGGCTGCTGTACCTCGCCGGCACCCTCGTCGCCGCGCTCCTCGCGGTCTCGCTGGGCATGACGCTGGCCCGTCGGGCGACTGGCGTCCGTCGGCACCGGAGCGCCGGATGACGGTGCTCCTCGTGGCGCTCGGTGCCGCGGTCGGCGCGCCGCTGCGCTACCTGGTCGACCGGGCCGTGCAGGCACGACTGGGCGCCGCGTTGCCGTGGGGCACCCTCACCGTCAACATCGTGGGCTCGCTCGTTCTCGGTGCGCTCGTCGGCGGCGCCGTGCCCGGCTCCCTGCTCGCGCTGCTCGGCACCGGGCTGTGTGGGGCGTTGACCACCTACTCGACCTTCGGTTACGAGACCGTCCGGCTCTTCGAGGAGGGCGCGCACCACCGCGCGCTGATCTACGCCGGGCTCAGCGTCGGCGCCGCGATCGGTGCCGCCGTCGTCGGAGTCACCGTCGCCGAGGCGCTCTGGTCCTGAGCGGGATCGCCGGGCCGGCGGGTCGTCCCCGGCCGGCTGAGTGTTAAGAGGGGGCCCTTCCTATACACGAGGCGTTAGCAGGGGGCCCCTCCTTATCTGGTCTGACGTGCCCGGTGGGAACCACGTGGGGCTTTGGAGCGACTATCGGTACATGGGGTGTGAGCGGTGGCGGGAGATCCTGTCGGCACAGTTGGACGGTGAGGCGACGCCTGACGAGCAGCGGACGGCCGCGCAGCACCTGGCGAGTTGTGCCGGCTGCCGTGGCTGGCTGGACACGGCGGCCATGGTGACCCGGCGGGCGCGTACCCAGCTGGTGCCCGCCCTGCCGGACCTGAGCGACACGATCCTCGCCGCCGCGCCGCCGCCCCGCCGGGGCTGGCGATCGCCGCTCTCCGCCGCGCTGCGGCGGCTCGCACCGCTGCCCGCGGTCACCGGACTGCGTACCGCGCTGGGCCTGCTCGGCGCGGTGCAGTTGGTCCTCGGCCTGGCCCAGATCGGACGGGCCGAGGTCGCCGAGCACCTGCACGCCACCGGCCAGCACCTGTGGCACGAGTCCGCCGCCTGGAACGTCGCGGTCGGTGCGGGATTCCTCTTCGTCGCGCTGCGCCGCACCTCGCCGTCGGGTCTGCTGCCGATGCTCAGCGCCTTCGTGGCGACCCTCGTGCTGCTGTCGGTGAACGACCTCGTCGCCTCACAGGTGGCGGTGGAACGGCTGGTCAGCCACGGCTTCCTGGTGGTCGGCTATCTGATCACGGTGTTGCTGGCGCGCAGTTCGCGGCAGCCGGGCGACCCGAGCGACAGGCAGCGACCGGAGCGGCCGTCCCGTTGGCGGCTGCGGCTCGACGAGGCCGATGAGCCCGCAGCCCTGCGCCTGGTGCCCCCCTATTCCGCCCAGGCCCGCCACGGCACCGATCACACCAGGGAAGAGCACGATCGTCCCCGTGCTGCCTGACGCCCCGGGGAAAACGGCGGGGAGGGCGTCAGCCGGCCGCGCCGGGGCGGCGGCGGTGCCCGGTCGCCGGGCGCATCGCCGCGATCAGGTCCTCGCGGGCCCGGGCCACCCGCGACCGGATGGTGCCGACAGGCACATCACAGACCTGGGCGGCCTCGGCGTACGACAGGCCGAGCAACTGGGTGCTCACGAACGCCTCGCGGCGTTCAGGGCTGAGACCGTCGAGCAGCCCGTGCAGCACCACCCGTTCGTCGACGCCGGCACAGACGCCGGCAGGTGTCGATTCCGCGGCGGCTTCCCAGTCGGTCAGGTTCGCGGTACGGGGACGGCAGGTGGCGGCCCGCACCTGGTCCACCGCGACCCGGCGGGCGATGGCGAGCAGCCAGGTCCGTGCCGTGGACCGGCCGGCGAACGACGGCAGCGCCCGCCAGGCGCGCAGGTACGTCTCCTGGACCAGGTCGTCGACCTCCCGCACCCCGGGCAGGTGGGCCAGGAACCGCCGTACGTCGTGCTGAGTCGCCCGGACGAACGCCGCCGCGGCGGCACGGTCGCCCCGGCCCGCCGCGATGGCGTACCCGGTGATGTCGTCGGTCACGGCTTTCATCGCCGTATTGGTCGGTCGGGAAGACGGGTTGGTTCCCCGGCACGCCGAAACTTCGGAGATCGGCTGGACGATCGCCACCGGGACAGCGGCATAGACTGCGTCGGTGGAGCAGGCGCGGACCTGCGGCCCGTCGACGGTGAGCTGGTGCTGGACGCCAGCCGGCTCCGGTTTGTGGATCACCGTGCACTGGTGCGGCTCGCCGGGTACGCCCGGCAGCGTGAGGCCGTCCTCGTGCTGCGTGCCGCCGGCACCGGTGTGGCGCGGCTCGCCGCGCTGCTGGAGCTGCCTGACCTCAGGGTGGAGGTGATCAGGTGAGGACCGGCCCTGCCGCCGGGCACAGCGGTTACCACCACGAGGCCCTGTGCTACTCCTCCGACGAGGAGCTGCTGGCAACCGTGCTGCCGTTCCTGCTCGGCGGAGTCGAGGCGGGTGAGCCGACTTTCGTGGCGCTCGGCGAGCGCACCGGCGGGCTGGTCCGTTCCGCGCTGCCCGCCGGGGTGAAGGTCGAGTTCCTGCCCGGTGGTGACATCTACGCCCGGCCCACCGTCGCCATCCGGACCTACCGCCGGCTCCTCGCCGAACTGGTGGCGGAGGGGGCGAACCAGATCCGGATCGTCGGGGAGGTGCCCCGGATCGCGCTCGGTCCCACCTGGGACTGGTGGGCCCGGTACGAGGCGGCGATCAACCGCGCGTACGACGACTGGCCTTTGTGGAGCATGTGTGCGTACGACACCCGGATCATGCCCGGCATTGTGCGGGCCGACGTCGACGTCACCCACCCGTACGTCGTCACGCCCGACGGCCAGCATTTGCCCAACCCCGGCTACCTGCCGCCCGAGGCGTTCCTGTGCCAGCAACGGCCGGTGCCGCCCGACCCGATCCAGGCGTCCCGGCCACTTGTCGAGCTGACCGGTCCGAGCGCCGCCCAGGCCAGAGCGGAGGTGCAGCGCGCCGGGCAGGGGCTGCTGCCGGACGACGAGTTCGACGATTTCGTGGTCGCGGTGAGCGAGACCGTCACCAACGGGCTGCGGCACGGGCAGCCACCGGTCCGGTTCCGGCTCTGGCGGGGTACGGACCGGATCGTGGCCACGGTCAGTGACGCCGGCCCCGGACCGGCTGACCCGTACGCCGGACTGCTGCCGTCGGATGCCGCCGAGCTGGGTGGGCTCGGCCTCTGGATCACGCACCAGTCGTGCAACCACGTCACCCACTACCGGGACGCGGACGGCTTCACGCTGCGCCTGACCGCTGGCCGCCCACCTGCGGGGTGACGACCGACCGCACCCGAGCCTGGACAGACGACCGCCGGGCCGGCGGTTGCCGGCCCGGCGTATCTGTCGTTCGTCCGATCAGCTCCGGAACGCGTCCTTGATCTTCTCGCCGGCCTGCTTGAGGCTGGACCGCGACTGGTCGGCACGGCCCTCGGCTTCCAGCCGCTCGTTGTCCGTGACCCGGCCGACGCCTTCCTTGACCTTGCCGGCGGTGTTCTCGGCGCTGTTGTTGAACTTGTCCTCGACACCCATGTCAGCCTCCCGGGTTCTCCGTCTCAGCGGTACATCAGGAGAGGTACCCAGCGGGCCAGCGGTCAACCCACCGAAATCCGGCGGGTGACCATAGACACGATCAGGCGACCGGACGGAACCGGCGCAGCCGGAGGCTGTTGGCCACCACGAAGACCGAGGAGAAGGCCATCGCCGCACCGGCGATCATCGGATTGAGCAGGCCCGCAGCGGCCAGCGGCAGGGCCGCGACGTTGTACGCGAAGGCCCAGAACAGGTTGCCCTTGATGGTGGCCAGGGTGCGGCGGGCGAGCCGGATGGCGTCCACCGCGGCCAGCAGGTCGTCCCGGACCAGGGTCAGGTCGGAGGCTTCGATCGCCACGTCCGTACCGGTGCCCATGGCCAGTCCGAGATCGGCCTGGGCGAGCGCGGCGGCGTCGTTGACGCCGTCGCCGACCATCGCCACCGTCCGGCCCTCGGCCTGGAGCCGGGTGACCACCTCGACCTTCTCCGCCGGCAGCACCTCGGCGATCACCTTCTCGACGCCGATCTCGGCGGCCACCGTCCGGGCGACAGTGGTGTTGTCGCCGGTGAGCAGCACCGGGATCAGGCCGAGCGCGCGCAGCCGCCGCACTGCCTCCCGGCTGGTCGGCTTGACCTGGTCGGCCACGGCGAGCACGCCACGCGCCCGACCGTCCCAACCGACGAGCACCGCCGTACGTCCCGCCGCCTCCGCGTCGGCTGCCGCCCGCGCGAGATCGTCCGGCACCTCCAGCCCGCGGTCACGCAGCAGCCGGGCCCGGCCCGCCACCAGCTGACGGCCGTCCACCGTGCCGGTGACGCCGAGCCCCTCGACGTTGGCGAAGCCGGTGACCGACTGACGTTCGCCCTCGTCGGCGGCGCCGGCCACGATCGCCCGCGCCACCGGGTGCTCCGAGCCGGACTCCAGGGCGGCGGCCAGCCGTAGCACGTCGGCGCGCTCTTCGCCCGCGCCGGGCGTCACGTCGAGCAGGGTCATCCGGCCGGTGGTGACCGTGCCGGTCTTGTCCAGCACCACGGTGTCCACCCGCCTGGTGGACTCCAGCGCCTCCGGTCCCTTGATCAGGATGCCGAACTGCGCGCCCCGCCCGGTGCCGACCAGCAGCGCGGTGGGTGTGGCCAGGCCGAGGGCGCACGGGCAGGCGATGATCAGGACCGCCACCGCCGCCGTGAACGCCGCGCCAGGTCCGCCGCCGGCTCCCAGCCACCAGCCCAGGGTGGCAACGGCCAGCGCGATCACGATCGGTACGAAGATCCCCGAGATGCGGTCGGCGAGCCGCTGCACGGCGGCCTTGCCGGTCTGCGCCTGCTCGACCAGCCGGGCCATCTGCGCCAGTTGGGTGTCGGCACCGACCCGGGTGGCGGTGACCACGAGCCGCCCTCCCGCGTTGACGCAGCCACCGACCACCGAGTCACCCACGCCTACCTCGACCGGCACCGACTCACCGGTCACCAGGCTCGCGTCAACCGCCGAGCTGCCCTCCGCCACCGTGCCGTCGGTGGCGATCTTCTCACCGGGACGGACCACGAACCGGTCTCCGACCGTGAGCTGGTCCACCGGGATCCGGGTCTCGACCCCGTCCCGCAGCACCGAGACGTCCTTGGCGCCCAGCTCCAGCAGCGCCCGCAACGCGGCACCGGCGGTCCGTTTCGCCCGTGCCTCGAAGTACCGGCCGGCGAGGATGAACGTGGTCACCCCGGCCGCCGCCTCCAGATAGATGTTGCCGGCACCGTCGGTGCGGCCGATGTCGAAGCTGAACGGGTGGGTCATGCCCGGCGTGCCGGCGGTGCCGAGGAAGAGCGCCCACACCGACCAGCCGAAGGCGGCGAGCGTGCCGACCGAGACCAGGGTGTCCATGGTCGCCGCGCCGTGCCGCAGGTTGATCAGCGCGGCCCGGTGCAACGGCAGCCCGCCGTAGACCACCACCGGGGCGGCCAGCGTCAGTGACAACCACTGCCAGTAGGTGAACTGCCAGGCCGGCACCATGGCCAGGGCGATCACCGGCACGGTCAGCAGCACCGACACCCACAACCGGGTACGCAGCACGCGCAGCTCGTCCACTGGCGCGGCGGCTTCCGGTTCGGCGCTGGGCGGCGGCGGCAGGCTCGCCCGGTAGCCGGTCTTCTCCACGGTGGCGATCAGGTCGTCGGGAGTGACAGGGGCGTCGTAGCTGACCGACGCCTTCTCGGTGGCGTAGTTGACAGTCGCCTGGACACCGTCCATCCGGTTGAGCTTCTTCTCGATCCGGGCGGCGCAGGAGGCGCAGGTCATCCCGCTGATGGCGAGTTCGATCAGGTTCGTCGCCGCCGGCCGGGGTCTGCTCGTGGTCATCATCGCTTCCCGTCAGTCGTGCTCGTGTCCGGGTGTCCCGTGCCCGTCGTCGGGCACGGTGTCCTCCGGCGCGGCCACGGCGCCCGGATCACCCACCTGCACCGTGAACTCCGCGGTGCGTACCACTCCCGAGTGCCGGAAATCGAGGTAGAGGCGGTACGCCCCGCTGGTGGGGAACTCGGTGGCGAAGCTCACCCGGGGGCCGGGTGCGGTCCGCCCGTCGCCCGGCGCGCCCTCCGGGTGCACGTGCAGGTACGCCAGGTCGCCCTTGCGCAGGGCGACCAGGTGGCCGTACGCGCCCAGGTATGGCTCAAGGTCGGTGACCGGTACGCCGTCGCGGCTGACGGTGAGCGTCAGCGTGGTGCTGCGGCCGGGCTGCGGGGTGCCGGTGAGGTCGACTGTGTAGCCGTCGATGGTGGTGCTGCTCGCCGGGGCGGGCAGCGGCACCTCGGTCAGCTCGCCCGGGACGGTGACGTCCACGCCGAGCGTCAGCGGCTCGCCGCCGGTCGGGATGAAGTCGGCGAACGCCCGCCATGTGCCCGGTCCGTCCAGCGGCGAGTCGACCCGCCAGGTGCCGTCGGGCGACATCTGCGGGTGCACGTGCCGGAAACCGGAGAGGTCGCGCCGGGCGACGATCAGGTGCATCCGCTTGTCGTGGCTGATGTCGTACGCGGTGACCGGCTTGCCGTCGGGTCCGGTGATCCGGAAGGCGAACTCGCCCGCCGCCGTGGCCACCGGCACCAGGGTGTGGCCCCGGTCGGAGACGAGCAGGCCGCCGGGTAGTTGCCCGTCCGGCGAGTCCGCCTCGTGGCCTGCGTCGTCGTGTTCCGTCGTGGCCGGATCCGCCGCGTCGTGGCGGCCGTCGTCCCGGTGGTCGTCGACGCGTACCTCGGCGACGGGGCCAGCCAGTTGACCGGCCCCGTACGTCGTGCCGAACACCACCGCGAGGCCGAGCGCGAAGCCGCTCAGCTTCGTCGCTGTGTTCATCGGGACACCTCGCCCTACCGCTGCTGGTCGGCCCCGCCGACCAGTTCGTACCCGGCCTCGTCGACGGCTGCGCGGACCTCGTCGTCGGTCAGGGGCCGTTCGCTGGTCACGGTGACCCGACCGCCGGCCAGGTCCACCTGCACCTCGTCGACCCCGGCGAGCCCGCCGACCTCGGCGCTCACCGAGTTGACGCAGTGCCCGCAGGTCATGCCCTGCACCTGGTACGTCGTGGTGACCATGAAACTCTCCTCTCCCCCCGGCCGGGGGGAGACCCGACCCAGATACCCGGCGGGGGTATCTGTCCCGCCGACCGTACCATACCCCCCGGGGGTACGTTATGCTGGCGGCATGACCACACCCGCGCCGATCCGCGGCTACACCGCCAGCAAGGACCAACTGCTCGCCCGGCTGCGCCGCGTCGAGGGCCAGGTGCGCGGCATCGAGAAGATGGTCGACGAGGACCGCTACTGCATCGACGTGCTCACCCAGATCTCCGCCATTCAGGCCGCGCTGGACAAGGTCGCCCTCGGCCTGCTGGACGGGCACGCCCGACACTGCATGCACTCCGGTGCCGCCGAGGGCCGCGCCGACGAGATGGCCACCGAGATGATGGCTGCCGTCGGTCGCCTGATGAAGCGCGGCTGACCGCAGCGACCGCATTCTCCCGGGTCGGAAAGCCGACTGCCGCTCGCACTCCCGGTCCGCCACGAACCGCCATCGCACCCTCGCGACAGGCGTTCCGATGTCCGGCTGGCTACCATTCGCTCACGATGGCCAGTCGACGACCGCGCCCCGCGGCACACGTCCGCCGCCCGGGAGCCCAACCCCGCCGCGACGCGACGGCCGCCAGGAACCAGCTCCCCCGTCACGGTACGCAGTCGATCGACCACGTTCGGCGCGCCACCGCGGCCTGTCGTCCGACTGATCCGACGGCACTGAACCGAGCCGCCTGTCGGCACGTACCTTGCCCTGGAATCGTTGGGAGACATTGAATGGGCGCCGACCACACCCGTTCCGTGCCGCCCACCCCACCCGGGGTGCGGCGGATACTCATCGTCACGGTGGTTCCCCTCTTCCTTGTCACCCTGGTGGCCGCGCTGGTGCTCTGGCCCAGCGACGCGCCCCGACCCGAGGCGGCCGACGACATCCCCCGCTACCACGGCACGGTGACCCGGGTGGTGACTGAGACCTGCCCGCCCAACCCGGCGGTCCCGGAGGGCACCCCGACCACCGCGGAGGGCCCGTGCGGCACCGTCACCGTGCGGGTGCAGGACGGCCCGGACGCCGACCAGGAGGTGCAGACGCCCATCCCGGCCGGGCCGGGGGCGCCCCGGGTCAGCGCCGGTGACGAGATCATCCTGGTCTCGCTCATCGACCCGGGGGATCCCTCGACAAGCACGTACAACATCGCCGAGCACCAGCGCGGCAAGCCGCTGATCTGGCTCGCGGTGCTCTTCGCCGCCGCCATCGTCGCCTTCGGGCGGCTCCGTGGCCTGGCCGCCCTGGCCGGCCTGGCCGCCAGCTTCGCCATCCTGCTGATCTTCGTGCTGCCCGGCATCAGCGCCGGCCACCCGCCGCTGGCGGTCGCCATCGTCGGCTCGGCACTGATCATGTTCGTGGTGCTGTACCTGACGCACGGCGTGTCCGCGCAGACGTCAGTGGCCGTCCTGGGCACCCTGGGCAGCCTCGTGCTGACCGGGCTGCTCGGTCTGGCCGCGACCAGAGCCACTCACCTGACCGGCTTCGGCA
The DNA here is from genome assembly GCF_003236305.1 of Micromonospora endophytica. Classification (GTDB taxonomy): domain Bacteria; phylum Actinomycetota; class Actinomycetes; order Mycobacteriales; family Micromonosporaceae; genus Micromonospora; species Micromonospora endophytica. The sequence goes on from NZ_POTX01000083.1 coordinate 13,681, forward strand.
GCGAGGACGCCACCACGCTCTCCATGTTCCGGGCCGACGTCGACCTGCACGGCCTGCTGCTGGCCGGCATCATCATCGGCTCACTCGGTGTCCTCGACGACGTCACGGTCACCCAGGCCGCCGCCGTCACCGAACTGCGGCACGCCAACCCGAACTTCTCCCGCCGCGAGCTGTACCGCTCGGCGACCCGCGTGGGTCGCGCGCACATCGCGTCGGTGGTGAACACCATCGTCCTGGCGTACGCCGGTGCGTCGCTGCCGCTGTTGCTCCTGCTCACCGCCGACTCCCGGGCCCTCGGCCAGATCGTGACGAGCGAGTTCCTCGCCCAGGAGATCGTCCGCAGCGCGGTGGCCACGCTCGGGCTGATCGCCGCCGTACCCCTCACCACCGCCCTGGCGGCCCTGGTGACCACCGCCGGGCGCGGTCCGGCTCCGGTCGGCACGCCCGGACCGCCCGACGACGACACTCCCCGGACCACCCGGCCGACGACCGACCGGGCCGAGGCGCTGCACGCCCTCAGCACACCGCCCACCCGCAACACGTCCACCGCCACCCCTTCCGGGTGGCCCGAACCGGACAGGAGCACGGACACCAGATGGTGACACTCCTCAACGTGACCGCCCCCGCCGGCGCGGCCCACATGCGTGTCGCTGGTCACCCACCGCGATTACTAAATGACGCATTCGGCCGGGTTCGGGGCGTAGAGACCCCGAATGACTCTCGGGTAGCCTCACTGCCGGTCACCGCTGAAGGCGCAACCCGGCGCCCGAACCCGTCAGGCAAACCGGTCGGCGGTCGATGGAAGGGAAAACAGTGACGGCACCCCTACGCCGCTGGTTGACGCCCATGGTGGCCGTGCTCGCCGCGTTCGCCGTGTTCGCCGGGCCGATGCCCGTGACGGCCGCACCGAAGCCGGCCCAGCCTGCGGAGCACGACGACGACCCGCCGATGCTCAACGACCTGATCGAGACGACGAACCGGGACTACACCAAGGCCAAGGCGAAGCTGGAGAAGTCCAAGAAGAAGCAGCTCGAACTCGCGGTGGAGGTCCGCCGCGCCGAGGCTGCCCTGGACGACCTGGCGCCGCAGGTGGCGGAGATCGCGACGCAGTCGTACCGGACCGGTCGGGTGGGCGCGATCGGCATGCTGTTGCAGAGCAACGCCCCCGGCTCGTTCGTCGACCGGGCCTCCGCGCTGGACGAGCTGAACCTGGTCAACGACAAGAAGCTGGCCGAGGTCAACGCGGTGAAGCTGCGTGCCGAGACGGCCAAGCTGAAGCTCGACGCCGAGGTGCGTGAGCAGCGGAAGCTGACCAACGACATGGCCCGCAAGAGGACCGAGGCGGAGAGGTCGCTGCGGCTGGTCGGTGGCGAGGGCCTCACCGGCGGTCTGGTCGACGCCACCTCGCCGGTCGCCCGGGTGGCACCCAACCGGGCGGCGGACGGCGGCTGGAAGCCCGAGTCGTGCAACCAGGACGACCCGACCACGTCGGGCTGCATCACGCCCCGGACGCTGCACATGTACAAGGAGGTCAAGCGGGCCGGTTTCGACCGGTTCGTCGGCTGCTGGCGGCCGGGTGACAAGTTCGAGCACCCCAAGGGCCGGGCCTGTGACTGGTCCTTGCAGAACAGCGGCTTCGCGCCGTGGCACAACAACGACACCCGGATCTACGGCAACAACCTGGCGGCCTTCCTGGTCCGCAACGCCGACCGGCTGGGCATCTACTACGTGATCTGGAATCGGCAGATCTGGTTCGCGGCGACCGAGGTGTGGAGTTCCTACAGCGGCCCGTCCAATCACACGGACCACGTGCACGTGTCACTGCTCTGAGCGTCGTACGCACACATCGCGAGGGCCGTTCCGCCACCCGGCGGAACGGCCCTCGTCGTCGTACGGCTGTGCGGCCCGCTCAGGCGGCGGGCGCCAGGGTGCCGACCAACTCGGCGGGCTTCGCCGCCACCGCCCGCACCTCGCCGGCGGCCAGCCGGTACGACATGCCGACCACCGCGCAGCGACCGGCGGCGACCTCGGTGGCGAGCGCCTCGGAGGATTCCAGCATCGCCGCCACGGTCTGCGCGATGTGGATGTCGACGATGCCGTCCAGATCGTCCACCCCGGCGTCGCGGGCCCGGCGCAGGCTGGGCACCACCGCGTCCACCACGGCACGCAGGTGCCCTGACGGCGAGGTGCCGGTCTCGGCCGCTGCCCGGGCCGCCTGCACGGCACCGCAGGAGTCGTGCCCCAGCACCACCACCAGCGGCGTGCGCAGCACGGTCACCGCGTACTCGACGCTGCCCAGCACCTCGGGCCCGACGGTGTGTCCGGCGGTGCGGACCACGAAGAGGTCACCCAACCCGCGATCGAAGATGATCTCGGCGGCGAGCCGCGAGTCGGAGCAACCCACGATCACCGCGAAGGGGTGCTGTTCGGCCGCGACGGCGGCCCGGTGACTGGCGTTCTGGTTGGGATGCCGAAGCGCGTCGGTGACGAAGCGCCGGTTACCGGCGATCAACTCGGCGAGCGCCAGATGCGGGGCGCCGGGCACGTCCGCGGTGAGGAACTCCCGCTCCGTCTCCGCCTCGCGCTGTCCGCCGATCGGTCCGGGTCGACTCATCCGGCTTCACCTCATCTCTCGGTGTGATGCCTGGTCATCCCGGCCGACACTGGTCACGGGCCGCCACCACCGTCACACGCAGCGCAAGCCACGTCAAGGGATGCGTGATATGCATTTCAGGTATCCGGCAACGCTTGCTTCTCGGGCGACGGAGGCCACGCGACCCGGAGCGCAACCCGGAGCAGTCATACGATGGCCACCATGGCGACCACAGGCGAGCGGGAAAGCACCCGAAACTGGACTTTCCTCACTAATCACGGCCACGTACTGCTCGCCATCGCCCGCAACCCGACCGCCCGGCTGCGTGAGGTGGCGGCCGAGGTGGGGGTCACCGAGCGGGCCGCCCAGGCCATCGTCGCCGACCTGGAGGCCGGCGGTTACCTGCGGCGCACCCGGGTCGGGCGGCGCAACGAGTACACCCTCAACCCGGCCGGCCGGTTCCGTCACCCGGCCGAGGCCGACCGTCAGGTAGGTGCCCTGCTGGCGCTCTTCGCCGACGACCCGGTGACCGACACCGCCGACCACCGGTCGTGAGTCCACAGTCGACAGGTGGTGCGCTTCACGCGACAACCATCGTCGCCGCCATGCGATCCGCGCGCGGAGGCGATAGGTTGGACGGGTGCCAACCCTCGCGCTCGCCCGTCCGATGTGGCCGGCGACCCTGCGCGCGCTCCGGGAGCTGACCCGGCTGGCACTGGCGACCCTCCTGCTCACGGTCGCCCTCGGCGCGAGCGCCGCCGCCGCATCGCCGCATCCGTCCGCCGTCGACGTCCCGGCCCCGTCGGTCGCGACGCGACAGGTCGTCGAGACGGTGCCGGGGCAGACCACGCGGATGGCCGCCGATTCGACCCGGGCGGCTGACGCCAGCCTGCACCAGCAGGAGCGGGTGAACGCCCCGGCCCGAGTCGAGAGTGCCGACGCCCAGCCCGCTCCGGTCGCCGCTGTTCCGGTCGAGGTCGCTTCCTGGCGCGCCGCCGCCGGTGCGGGTGAGCCGACGCGACGGGGTCCTCCCGCCGCCTGACCGACGGCCCCGCGGACCATTCACCGGTCCCCCGTCGTGTCTCGTCGCCCCCGTCCCAGCCGACGACCCTCAACCGACCATCGAGGTGTTGACGATGCGAATCGCCCTCTCCGCCGTACTGCTCGATGTGCCCCGCGCCGCCGTGATCTGGCTGAGCCTGCTGGGCGTGATCATGCTTGCCGTCGCCATCCTGGCGCTGCGCCCTCGACTCCTCCGCTTCGACGCCGGGGCCCGGATCCGCGACGCCGCGCTGCCCAGCCCGGACGAGCACGCCGACCGGCAGCGGGATCAGGACCGCTGGGCCGGGGAGGTGGCGGTGGCCACCGACCGGGCCGAGGCAACCGCACGCCGCCGACGCGACGAGTGGCTCACCGCACAGGACGAGGCCGAGCAGGCATGGCAGGCGTACGAGGCAGCAGAGGCCAACGTCCGCCGGCTGGCGGACGCCGCCGCCATGCCGCTGCCGCAGACCCCGCGCACCCCCGCCGAGTACGCCGAGCGCGAGCGCTGGCTGCACCGGGCGGCCCTCGACGCGTACTGGCGGCGGGAGCTGTCGGTGGAACAGCTCAGCGACGTTTTCGCGCATCGCGGCTGGGACCCCCGGCTGCACCCGGTCCAGCAGGAGTTGATGCTGCACCGCGCGGTACGCGACCACCTCTTCGCCCGCCAGCAGGCGGCCCGGGAGCGGGAGCAGGCAGCTTGGCGGGCCGCCGAACTCGCCGGCGCGGCCGCGCACAACCTGCGGGAGGAGATGATCGCCGCGCTGTTGCCGCCGGTCGAGGAGCGCGAGTCTGTGCTGCCGCTTGTCGGGTTCGGCGACGTCGACCAGACCCGGGACATCCCGGCCGTGGCCATCGGCCGGGCCCCGGTGCCCGCCTAGGGCTGTGTCGCAGTCCTTCGTCGGGCCGGAGCGGAGACCAGGCGGCGGCCCGGCAGGGCCGGCTCGCTAGCCTATGCACGCAGCCCGCGAAGCAGGATCGCCAGGTAGCGGTCGTTGTCGGTGCCGCCGCGCACCTTGACCGCGTGCTGCAAGCCGCAGAGCAGCGCCTGGAGGTCTTCGGCGGTGATTTCCGGCCGGATCTCTCCGGCGGCATGGGCCCGCTCCAGCAGGCGGATCACGGCTGCGGTCAGCGCCTGACTCAGGCTCCTGGTCTCCGCACGGGCGGCCTCGGGCTCGGCCAGCACGGCAGCAAGCGTCGGGTCGCCGAGCTGGTGCTCCAGCGCCGCCCGGAGCAGCCTGGCCAACGCGGCGGCGACATCCGGCTCGGCAGCGGCCCGTTCGGCCTCGTCCACCAGGAGGGCGAGCCGCTCGGCGGCCAGCGACTCCAGCAGTGCCTGCCGGCTGGGAAAGTGCCGGTAGACGGTCCCGACGCCGACCCCGGCCGCCTTGGCGATGGCGTTCATCGGCAGTTCCAGGTCGCCAGCGGCGACCAACTTCCGGGCGGCCCGCAGCATCCGGGCACGCGCCCGCGCCGAGTCCGCACGTAGAGCGTTGGTCGACACGGTACGAGGATAATCCATCCGGCCTTAGCGGATTATTAATCCGCTGACGTGCTACCGTCGACCCCGGATCGGATAACTAATCCGATCTCTGCCCGACCGGAGGTTCCTCATGCCTGTCACCTGGACGCTCGACGACATCCCCGACCAGACCGGCCGCACGGCCGTCGTGACCGGTGCGAGCAGCGGGCTCGGCCTGATCGCGACCGAACAGCTCGCCGCCCGCGGCGCAACCGTGATCATGGCGGTCCGGGACCCGGCGAAGGGCGAGCGAGTCCGCGCCGGCATCGCCGGTGACCTGGCGGTCCGCCGGCTCGACCTGGCCGACCTCGACTCGGTCCGCGAATTCGCCGCCGAACTGCGCGCCGAGGGTCGCCAGGTCGACCTGCTGCTCAACAACGCCGGGATCGGCACCGCAGGCAACGACCCGTCCGCGCAGGGATATGAGCCCGTCTTCGCCACCAACCACCTGGGCCACTTCGCCCTGACCGGCCTGCTGCTGGACCTCTTCCGACCGGACCGGGACCCGCGGGTGGTCACCGTCGGCTCCGATTTCTACCGCCTGCTGCGCAGCGGCCCCGACCTGGATAACCTGACCGGCGCCCCGGCAAGCAACCCGCTCGTTCCGTACATCCGCTCGAAGCAGGCAAACGTCCTCTTCGGTGCCGAACTGGACCGTCGCCTCCGTCGCACCGGCAGCCCGGTCCGCAGCTTCCTGGCACACCCCGGAACGGCTCGGACCCCCATGCAGACGACGGCTGAGAGTGTCGCGCAGTGGGCGGTGAGCAGGACACTTGGACTCCTGCTGGCCCGCAGCCCGCTGCGCGGGACCATCCCGCTGCTTTACGCCGCCACCAGCCCGACCGCCGAGACCGGAGTCTTCCTCGGCCCGTCAATGCGAAAGTGGGACAGCCGAGTGCACGCCCGCCCGCTCACCGCTCTCGGCAACGACCAGGCGCTCGCCGAACGGCTCTGGCAGGCATCCGAGGCGGCAACCGGGGTGCGCTACCTCAGCCGTACGCCGGCACAAGCCGTCCCCGATCGTCGTTGACCTCAGGCGAGCCGGTGTCGGACAACTGCCGACCGGGTACCGACCTCGTCGGACACGAGGAGGCCGACGTGGTCGCAGCGCGCGACGGGCGTACGCCCGAGGAGACGCCGGAGCGGGGCACCGGGTTACGACAGTCCTGGGAGGCCCTGCCCTGGTTGGTTCGCTCCGCGGTGGTGTGGAGCGCCTGCCTGGTGGTGATCGCCGCCGGCCTCTACCTGCTGGCCCGGATCACCATGCTGGTCACCCCACTGGCGATCGCCGTGGCCGCCACCCTGTTCCTCGCCGCCCTGCTCGACCCGGTGCAGCTGGCGCTGCGCCGGCTGCGGCTGCCACCCGCGCCGGCCGCCCTGCTCACCGTGCTGTTGCTGCTCGGCATCCTGGGCGGTGTCGGGGTACTGGTCTGGAACCTGACCGCGAACCAGTTCAGCGAGTTGGCCGACGAGCTGAGCCAGGGCCTGGCCCGCACCCGCGACCTGATCACCTCCACGCTGCCGGTCACCGACGCCCAGCTCGACGGGCTGCTCAACCAACTACGCCAGACAGTCACCGAGCAGGAGGTGGACCCGGTCTCCAGTGCCCGCACCGTCACTGAGGTGTTCGGCTCCGCGCTGCTCGCCCTGGTGCTGCTCTTCTTCCTGCTCAAAGATGGCCGGTCGATGTGGCACTGGACGCTGAGTCGGATGACCGGACCGAACCGGGAGATCGCCACCGAGGCCGGTCGGGTCGGCTGGCGGACCCTGGGCTCGTACAGCCGGGGCACCATGCTCATCGCGGCGATCGACGCCATCGGGATCGGGCTGGCGCTGGTGCTGCTCGGCGTACCACTGGCGCTCCCGCTCGCCTTGATCACTTTCATCGGTGGGTTCGTACCGATCATCGGTGCGACCGTGGCCGGGGCGGTCGCGGTGCTGGTGGCGCTGGCCGCCGACGGCCCGACCACGGCCCTGCTCACCCTGGCGGCGGTGATCGCCGTTCAGCAGATCGAGGGCAACCTGCTGGAACCGTTGGTCATGAAGCGCCAGGTCCGGCTGCATCCGGTGGTGATCCTGGTCGCGGTGACCGCCGGTGCCCTGATCGCCGGCATCGCCGGCGCTTTCGTCGCCGTGCCGATCGCTGCCGTCGCCTGGCGGGTCATCGACAGCGTGCAACGCCAACGGCAGGCCGTCGCCGCAGCATCGCCGCCCGCGACGCCACCGGAGGAGCCGCCAACTTCCGATCCCGCCCCGTGAGGAGAGGGTCTACGTCCCCGGGAGGAGCCGGGGACGTGCGGAGCACTCGACGCCCCCGGGGCCCGACGACAGGCCGGAGGTCACAGCTGATCCTGGAACCAGTCTCGGGCCGCCTCAGCCACCTGTTCCAGGGTGCCGGGCTCTTCGAAGAGATGGGTCGCGCCGGGGATCACCCGCAACTCGGCCGGCGCGGTCAGTTGGTTCAGCGCCTCCTGGTTGAGGTCGATCACCTGCTCGTCGAGGCCGCCGACCAGCAGCAGGGTGGGCGCGCGCACCTGCCCCAGGGCCGCGCCGGCCAGGTCGGGGCGTCCACCTCGGGACACCACGGCGCGAACCAGGTCCGGCCGTCGCGCCGCGGCGACGAGGGCGGCGGCGGCCCCCGTACTGGCACCGAAGAGGCCGACCGGGGCCGTCCCGGCGGGGCGCTCGGAGGCCAGCCAGTCCACGACCCCGGCCAACCGGTCCGCGAGCAGGCCGATGTCGAAGCGCAGCTCGGCGGTGACCGCGTCGACCTCGTCCTCGGCCGGAGTGAGCAGGTCGATCAGGACGGTGCCGAGCCCACCGGCGTTGAGCGCCCGAGCCACTGCCACGTTGCGCGGGCTGTGCCGCGAGCTGCCGCTCCCATGCGCGAAGAGCACCACCCCCCGCGGCTCCGCCGGCACCACCACGTCACCCGCCAACCCCACCTCACCCACTGAAAC
>NZ_POTX01000084.1 GCF_003236305.1 Micromonospora endophytica
CTCGATTGGTGCCTTCCGACAACGCCGCCCCGCAGCAGACCACGATCCGTACGTCCGGATCGGCCAGGATCTGGTCGACGTCCAGCGGCGGCGCGGCGTTGTCGGAAGGCACCAATCGAGCGTATCGGGCCGACCGGGCCCGCGCGGCAGGCCGAGGCCAGGTGTGAGTCAATCGCCGCTGACGAGCGCCCCGGCGAGGACGTCCAGGCCGGCCCGGTCCACCCCGTCGGGCAGCAACGGCAGCTCCACCAGGGGCACGCCCAACTCCACCAGGTCGGCCCGGAGCGAGTCCTCCAACTCCCGGCGGATGAGCTGGTCGCGTGCCTCGTCGTGCAGGCCGGAGACGATCCGCTGGTCAGCCGGCAACCCGGCGGCGCGCAGCCCGCGCTCCAGCTCCGCCGCGCTGACCAGCCGCCCCGCCGGCAGCGGCGGCCGGGTCCCGTTGATGATCACCCGTCCCATGCCGAAGCCCAGCGCGGTCAGCTCGGAGATCGCGTCGATCGTCTCCTGCACCGGCATCTCCTCCAGCAGAGTCACCACGTGCACCGCGGTTATCGGCGAGCGCAGCAGGGTCGAGACACCCTCGCTCTGGGTCTTGATCGGGCCGACCTTCGCCAACCGGGCGGTCTCGGCTGTCACGTTCAGGAAGCGGCCGATGCGCCCGGTGGGTGGGGCGTCCAACACCACGGCGTCGTACACCCGCCGCTGGTCCACGGTGCGGGTGGTGGCTTCCTTGACCTTGCCGGTGAGCAGGACGTCACGCAGGCCAGGGGCGATGGTGGTGGCGAAGTCGATGGCGCCGAGCTTGCGCAGCGCCCGACCGGCCGCCCCGAGCTTGTAGAACATGTCCAGGTACTCCAGCAACGCCTCCTCGGCGTCCACCGCCAGCGCGCACACCTCACCGCCGTCCGGTGCGTCGGCGAGGTGCCGTTCGGCGTACGGCAGTGGCTCGGTGCCGAAAAGTTGGGCGATGCCCTGGCGGCCCTCCACCTCGACCAGCAGGGTGCGCCGCCCACCGGCGGCCAGACCCAGGGCCAGGGCGGCGGCCACGCTGGTCTTGCCCGTGCCCCCCTTGCCGGTCACCACGTGCAGGCGGGCGGGCCAATCGGTGCCGGCCCGACCGGCCGGGCGCTGCGCTGCTCCCACCCGTCGAGGGTATCCAGCCGCCGGGCTCAGGAGACCTCGCAGACCCACCAGCCCGATCTGCGGATCACTGTGAAGCGCAGATCCTGGTCGGCGATCTTCTCGTCGGAGGTGGTGACGGTCACCGTGGTGGTGACCGTGGCCCGGTCACCCGTCTCGTTGTCCACGGTCGGGCTGTCCCAGCGGAACCGGGGGTTCTGATGGGTCGAGACGTACGTCTCGATCTCGGCGACCTTGGCCCGGATCCGGTCCTGGTCGCGGGCGGCACTGCACACCAACCTGGCGGCGCTGGCCGCGTCGCGCTCCTGGTAGACGGCGGTGAGAAAGTCGTCGACCGCCACCGACGGGTCCGGTGCGCCCTCGCCGGACTCGGTGTTGCGCAGCGTCAGGAAGGCGGCCACACCACCGGCGGCGCAGAGCAGCAGCACGACTGTGACCGTGAGCAAGGCGGTCATCGGCCCCCGGTGGCGGCGCGGGCCGGGCATCGACTGGTACGGCGGATCGCCGGCGGGTGGCTGAGTCATGCGTCCCCCGGGTACGGCGCGTCACCCCGCAGTGGCGGTGAGCGTGGGATCGGGTCGGTCGGGCCGGGCGCCCGTCCAGACCGGAAGGGTAGCGGTCCGTCGGGCTGGTGCCGAGGGGTCGAGGGCTTGCGAACCGGAGAACGAGACGTTTTCGCTGCACAGGTGTCGCAAATGCGACCAAAGCCAGCGGGCGTGCGCGTCGGTGTTGATGGGATCGACGCCTCGGTCCTACCGTCGCTCCGGCACGCCCCGGCCCGGCTGTTCGGGTCGCAGGGTGGGGCCGTGACCAGGTACTACGCCCGGAGGCAGTGCATGCGCGACACGAACAACACGCCCCGAACGCAGTTTCCGACGGGGGCCCGGGGAGAGGGCCGGACGGCCGACGAACGATCCTCGGGTCGACCACCTGTCAACGAGCGTTCGTACGGGCGGCCGGTGCTGCCCGTCGCCTCGCGCGAGCCTGCCGGTCGGGAGGAGGAGAGCCCCGGGTACGTCATCCACCTGCCCATCCGGGTGACCGACCTGGCCGCCGCCACCGCCCTGGCCGGCCGGGTGGCCACCTCCCTGAACTTCCTCCCCGAACTGGATGCGGGCGAGACCGAGGTGTCGACCGCCGACGACCAGAACAACAGGCAGCGGGTCTTCTGCGACCTGCTGCTGCCCGACCGCACCCGGTGCCCCCAGCCGTACGACCACCGGGGCCCCTGCGGTGAGCTGTCTGCCGCGCCGGAACAGCGCCCCGCGCCCCGGCCAGGGACCGGACCGTAGGCTGTGCCCGAAGTGTCCACGCCACGAGGGAGCCCGCACACCGATGCACAAGTGGGAATACGCCACCGTTCCGCTGCTGGTCCACGCGACCAAGCAGATTCTCGACAACTGGGGCGAGGACGGCTGGGAACTCGTCTCCGTCGTACCGGGGCCGAATCCGGAGCAGCTCGTTGCCTACATGAAGCGACGCAAGTCGTGAGCGGGCGTCAGCGAAACGGAGTGTCGGCATGAGCAACGGGCCACACGCGAAGTTGGCGGAACTCGGGCTGGAACTGCCGGAGGTGGTGCCGCCGGTGGCGAGCTACGTGCCGGCGGTGCAGTCCGGGCAGCACGTGTACGTCTCCGGTCAGCTGCCGATGGTCGAGGGCAAGCTGCTGGCCACCGGCAAGGTCGGTGCCGGTGTCTCGGCCGAGCAGGCCAAGCAGCTCGCCCAGCGGTGCGCCCTCAACGCGCTCGCCGCGATCGACTCGCTCGTCGGTCTGGAGAACGTCGTCAAGATCGTTAAGCTGACCGGCTTCGTCGCCAGCGCGCCGGGTTTCACCGGTCAGCCCGCCATCATCAACGGCGCCTCGGACCTCTTCGGCGCCGTCTTCGGCGAGGCCGGTCGGCACGCCCGCAGCGCGGTGGGCGTCGCCGAGCTTCCCCTCGACGCCCCGGTCGAGGTGGAAGTGATAGTCGAGGTCTCCTGACCGCCCTCACCCCCGCGATCTTGCAGTTTTGGTCGGGACAAAGAGCAACATAAACGGCGAATCGGCGACCGAAACTGCAAGATCGCGGGCCCTCGTCAGCGGGGTCGTACGATCGCAGCCATGGGAGGGCATGTGACGGGGGCGGTGAGCGCCCTCGCCAGTGAGTTACCGGCGTGGGTGACCTTGCTGCGGGCACCTAATCCAGGGCCGATGACGCTGGACGGCACCAACACCTGGCTGCTGCGGGCACCGGGTGCGCACGCCGGTGTCCTCGTCGATCCGGGACCGGCCGACGAGGGGCACCTGGCGGCGATCGCCGAACGGGGGCCGATCGGCCTGGTGCTGATCACGCACGGGCACGCGGACCACACCGAAGCTTCCCCGCGCCTGCACGAACTGCTCGGCGGGGTGCCGGTCCGGGCCGTCGACCCGACGCACAGCATCGGTGGCCCACCGCTCGACGACACCGGGATCGACGGGCCCGGCCTGCGGATCCGGGTCGTGCCGACCCCCGGGCACACCGCCGACTCGGTCTGCTTCCTGGTCGAGCGGGACGGCCAGCAGGTGGTCCTCACCGGTGACACGATTCTCGGGCGCGGCACCACAGTTGTCGCCCATCCGGACGGCCACCTCGGCGACTACCTGGCCACCCTGGAACTGCTCTCGGCGTACCGGGGGATCCCGGCGCTGCCGGGACACGGCCCGGCGCTCGCCGACTGCGGTGCCGCCGCCGATTTCTACCTCACCCACCGCCGCGCCCGGCTCGACCAGGTCCGGGCCGCGCTGGACGCCGGTGCGCGGACCGCCGCCGAGGTGGTCGCCACGGTCTACGCCGACGTGGACCGCTCGCTGTGGTGGGCGGCGGAATGGTCCGTGCGAGCCCAACTGGAATACCTGGGCCGGGAATCCGGCGCTGACGACGCGGGGTTGGACCGGCCGTGACCTGCCCGGTGTGCGGAACCGTCGCCGTGCCCGGCGCCCGGTTCTGCCACAACTGCGGCGCCGCGCTGCCGGCTGCCGCGACCCTGCCCGCCGCCGAGCGGCGGGTGGTGACAGTGCTCTTCGGCGACCTGTCCGACTTCACCTCCTGGTCCGAGGATCTCGACCCGGAACGGGTAGGCGCGGTCACCGACCGGGTGCTGGCCGCCCTCGCCGGCGCGGTCAAGACCTTCGGCGGGCACGTCGACAAGCTGACCGGCGACGGGATCATGGCCGTCTTCGGTGCCCCGGTCGCGCATGAGGACGACGCCGAGCGGGCGGTGCGCGCCGCGTTGTCCATGCAGCGGGCCGTCCGCCGGGTGCTCGACGACGAGCGCGGCGGCGGCGCGCCGCTGGGGCTGCGCGTCGGTTTGAACACCGGCGACGTGATCGCCGGCATCCAGGCCGCGATCGAATACACGGTCATCGGCGACACCGTGAACACCGCCGCCCGGCTGGCCGACGCCGCCGCCGTCGGCGCGGTCTACGCCGGCGCCCGCACCGCCGCGGCCACCCGCCACGTGGCCAGCTGGCGGGCGCTGCGTCCGCTGCGGCTCAAGGGCAAACGCGAGCCGGTCGAGGCGTACGAGCTGCTCGGCCTGCTGGATGCGCCGGGCACCCGCTCCGGCCTCGGCGACGAGGCACCCTTCGTCGGCCGGGAAACCGAGATCGGCCGGGTCGCCGGCCGGCTGGCCGAGGTGATCGACCGGGGCGAACCCCGGGTGCTGCTGATGACCGCCGAGGCCGGCATCGGCAAGTCCCGGTTCGCCGCCGAGGTGGAACGCCTCGCCGCCGGGTACGACGTGGGCGCGGGCCGGTACGCCGCGCACACCGGCGCCCGGGTGCTCTCGGTGCGCTGCGCCGCGTTCGGTGAGCGCCGCCGGCTCGCCCCCCTCGCCGACCTGGTGCGCGCCGCCACCGGCCTGCCCAACGACGCGGCCACCGCGGTCACCCGCCCGGCCGTCGAGGAGCGGCTGCGCCGGCTCGGCCAGCGGCTCAGCCGCGTGCGGGGTGAGCCCGCCCCGATCGCCGTCGACCAACTGCTGGCCCTGCTCGGGTACGCCGAACTGCCTGCCGGCAGTTCCACCGACCAGGGTGAGTGGAGCAGCGCCCAGCCGCCGGCCGACGCCGAGGCGGTGCCGAACGCCGTGGCCGACCTGCTCAGCGCGCTCGCCGAGGAAGCGCCGCTGGTGATGGTGGTGGACGATCTGCACGACGCCACCGCCGAGACCATCCGGGCGCTGGAGGTGACGCTCTCCCGGCTCAGCGGGCCGGTGCTGGTGTTGCTGCTCGGTCGCCCGGAGCTGGTGCGGACCGCGGGCACCCTGACCCGGGTCGCGGACGCCGAGGTGCAGCCGCTGCCGCCGCTGCGCGGTGCCGATGCGGCCCGGCTGTTGACCACTTACCTCGGCGGTGGACGGCTGCCCCAGGCCGACACCGACCGGCTGCTGGCCACTGCCCAGGGCAACGCGTTCTACCTGGCTGAGCTGGTCACCCTGCTGATGGAGCGGGGGGCGTTGACCGCCGGGGTGGGCAACCAGTGGCGGCTGGTGCCCGGGTCGCTGGGCAGCCGGCTGCTCTCCCGGGACCTCGCGGCGGTGCTCGCCGCCCGGATCGACGCCCTGCCCGCCGAGGCGCGGGCGGTGCTGCGGGACGCCGCGGTGGTAGGTGACACGGTGCCCGACGGCGCGTTGGAGGCACTGCGGGAACAGCGGGCCGGCCGCGACGGCCGGCCGGCCGCGGTGGCTGCGGTCGAGCTGGACCGGGCGGTCGAGGAACTGCTGCAACGCCGCATGCTGCACCGCACCCGCACCGGGTACGCCTTCGCCACACCGCTGATGCGGGAGGCCGCGTACGCCGGGATCAGCAAGGCGGAGCTGGCCGAACGGCACGCCGCGCTGGCCCGCTGGGCGGCACCCGGAGAGGACGTCACGGGTGCGCCGACACCGGTGGCCGGATCGAGCGGCACCGCGAGCGGTCCGGGCGGCCTGACCGGGGTGTCGCGGGACGACTTCGTGGCCGAGCACGCCGAGCGGGCCACCACTCTCGCCGACGCGGTCACGCTGCGGCCGGACGCACCGGCCCGGGCGGTCGCGCCGCTGGGGGTTGCCGCGCTCGGTCGGGCGACCCGCCGGGCGATGCACGCGGGCGAGCCGGCCCTGGCCGTGGAGCATGCCGAACGCGCCGCCGAACTGGCCGGCGTCAACGGTGTGCCGGCCGCCGACCGGGTGGTGCACGCTCGGGCGTTACTTCAGGTCGGACGGGCCGCCGACGCGCTCGCGTATGCCGAGAAGATCGCCGCGAACGCCGGTGACCAGGCGGACATCCGGGCCAGCGCGCTGCTGCTGGCCGGCCAGGCGCAGCAGGTCATGGGAGACCTACGGCGGGCGGAAGCCTCCTGGCGGGAGGCGTCGCAGGTGGCCACCGACGCCGACCTGGCCGCGCTGCGGGCCTCGGCGATGCGGCGGCTGGGCATGGCGGACTTCCTCGCCGGACGGCTGGGGCAGGCGAGCAGTCGGCTGGCCGCCGCGTACCAGGTCAGTCTGGCGGCGCAGGACCGCCGCGGGCAGGCGTGGTCGTTGCAGAACCTGGCCTGGGTGACCACCACCCGGGGTGACTTCGCCGGCACGGACGCCGTGCTCGGCCGGGCTGCCCGGCTCTTCGCCGAGCTGAAGGATCCGTACGGGCGGGCCTGGTTGCGCGGCACCACGGCGTTCGCCCGGCTGCTCGCCGGTCGCCTGCGGGAGGCGCGTCGGCTGGCTCGGATCTTCCTGCCGTTCGGCGAGCGGGTCGGTGAGGCGTGGGCGGTGGGCACGCTGCGGGCGGTCGAGGCGTACGCCAACGCCGAACTGGGTGAGCTGGCCGACGCCGACCGGGAGGCGCGCCGGGCGTACCGCGAGTTCGCCGCCGCCTCGGACGACTGGGGGCAGGGTTTCGCGCTGGTGGTCCGGGGCGTGGTGGCCCGTGGGCTGGGCGAGCCGGAACACGCCGCCGACCTGCTCACCGACGCGCTGTCGTACGCCCGCCGGACCGGCCATCCGCTGCTCACCGGGATGGCCGGCACGTTGCGCGGTTTCGTGGCGCTGGACATGGGCGACGGTGGCGCCGCCGAGCGGGACGCCCGCGCGGTGCTGACCACTGTGGAGCCGCACAACCCGCAGGCACCCGCGCAGGTGGCGCCCCGGGTGCTGCTGGCGACGGCCCGGCTGGCCGCCGGGGACTCCGGCACCGCTGTCGGGTTGCTCGCCCCGGTCGCCACCGCCGCGGCGACCGCGCCGTCGTTGTTGTTCTCCCGGCGGCAGTCGATGGCGCGCTACGCCTCCGCCCTGCTCGCTCACGGGCAGCTCGAACAGGCGCTGGACTGGGCTCGGCGGGCCGTGCACCTGCCGGCCGAGGACGTCCGCAGTCAGGTGATCGCGAACAGCGTGCTCGCCGAGGCACTGGCCGCCAGCGGCGAGCCGGTGGAGGCGAAGACATACGCGGACGAGGCGGTACGCCTGGCGTACGGCACTGAGCAGCGCAGCGAGCGGGCCGCCGCCGAGGCGTTGTGGAGCAGCCTGCGCAACGCCGGTTGAGGCGTGCTGTCCCGGCAGGTGAGGTTCTGGCGGTTTCGGTGATGTGCCCTGTCGGGGGTGACCGCTAGCGTGAACCCCCACGCGGCGGTCGATGTCGACAGTCGTGCCGTCAAGGGGGAGGGCTCAGATGAGGCTGCCGCGTTCGGTCGCCGGCTGGACGATCGCGGTGTTCGGTGTGTTGGCGCTGTTGATGGGCGCGGTGGGCCTGCTCTGGCCCGAGGCGTTGCTCGGGATGCTGGGCTTCGAGATCCCCGAGACGCGGGCGTCCGGTGACTACACCGGCGTGTTCATGGCCGCGTCGTCGATGGCCTCGTTCAACATGGGCGTCTACTACCTGCTCGCCACCGCCACCGAGTGGCGTGCCTTCTACCGCTTCACAGTGGTCTTCCGGCTCGTCACGTTCACCGTCTTCACCCTCGCGGTGCTGGGTGATGTGGCGCCCGACCGGTTCTTCGGCGTGGCGCTCTGGGAGGGCCTGGGTGCGTTGGCCACGGCTGGCGGTCTCTGGTGGGACGCCCGCCGGGCGGGTCCGGCCGGGGACACCACGGCGGGAGCGGGCGGGACCGATACGTCGGGTGTGGGGCCGGCCGCCGATGCGGTTCGGTGAGCCACCGGCACGGTTAGGTATTTTCGATCCTGTGACCGACACTCCGCCCGGCGCCCTGCCGCTGCCCATTGTGCCCGGTCTGACCGATTTGCAGGTCTTTGCCCGGGGAGGTTATGCGACCGTCTACTCGGCCACCCAGATCTCGGTGGGCCGGGAAGTGGCGGTCAAGGTGGAGAACCGCACCCTGGTCAGCGAGCGTGATCAGGCGCGTTTCCTGCGGGAGGCGCGGGCCGCCGGCCGGATGTCCTCCCACCCACACGTGGTCGACCTTTTCGACGTCGGAGTCACCATCGATCAGCACCCCTATCTGATCATGGAACTTTGCGACGGGTCGTACGCCGAGCGCATGCGCAACTCGCCGCTGGACGCGATCGAGGCCCGCGATCTCGGCGTCAAGATCGCCGACGCGATCGCCCATTCGCACGGTGCCGGTGTGCTGCACCGCGACGTGAAACCGGCGAACATCCTCTACTCGCACTTCAACTCGGCGGTGCTCGCCGACTTCGGACTGGCAGTGGTCGCCGAGATGCGGGACGCCTCGGTGGCGCTGGAGGTGCTCACCCCGGCGTACGCGCCACCGGAGATGTTCAGCCACAGCCCGCCCTCACCGGCGGTCGACGTGTACGCCCTCTGCGCCACGCTCTACGCGGTCATGCACGGGCGTCCGCCGCGCTGGCAGACCGAACGCAACCCGAGCCTGGTCACCGTGCTCGAACTCTTCCACCAGCCGATCCCCAGCCTGCCCGGGGTCCCGGAGGAACTGCTCGACGTGCTCCGGGCCGGGATGGCCAACGACCCGGCGGAACGACCGTCCGCCGCGGAGCTGCGCGACACGCTCGCCGCCCTGTCCCTGGACGGGGACGGACCAGCCACCCCCGTCGGCCGGTACGGCGGCGGCACCAGGCCGACCCAGGTGCCCGCCCCCGCCGACTCGGCCGGCTCGACCGAGCGTCGCCGTCGACGGCGCTGGTTCCTCGGCACGGCCGGGGTGGTCGCGCTGGCCGCCTCGGCGGGTGTCGGCGCCTGGGCCGCAGGTGGTGTCCCGTCGACGCAACCGACCCTCCCGGCTCGCCCTGCCGCCAGCGGCGCGCTGCGTCCGGGCTGTGCCAGCCCGCCTGAGTCACTGCCGCCCGGCACCGGCTGCGCGACGGAGCTGGAGTGCTTCGGGCCGGTGCAGGTGCGCGGCCAGCGGGCCGAGGCGAGCCGGGTGCCGTGCGACAGCCGGCACACCTGGGAGAGCTACGCCCAGGGCGAGTTGCCCGCCGCCCTGCTCGACGCCGACCACGACGAGATAGTCGCCGACCCGGCCGTGCGCGGGGTCTGCAACGAGGAGACCTTCCGGCTGGTCAGCGGCATCCCGCAACCGACCGGGTGGCACCTTGAGGTGTTGCCGCCGGCCGACGGCACGTCCGATCCCACCTATCGCTGCCTTGCCGGACGAGGTCTGGACGGGTTGGCCGCGCCCACGCTAACCAGCGGCTGACCAGCGACGGCCGGGCGCGTCAGGGTCAGCCGGCGCCGCTGTCGCGGTAACGCTCCCGCAGCGCGCGGACCGCCTCGCGGTCACCCAGGGTCTCCAAGGTGTCCGCGTCGATGTTCGGCGGTTCGGTGTCGGCGGCTCCGACGGTGTGATCGGGGGCGGGAGACTCGGTGCCACGCTGGCGAGCGGCGGCGACCGCCACCCCGGCGACCGTGCCGCACAGGACGCAGAGCAGGGCCATCGCCACGCCCAGCAGATCCTGCCGGCGTCCGGTGAGCAACGCGGCCAGCAGCCAGACCGTCGCCAGCGTCGCGACCACCGCCACCACGCGCGCGTCGAGTCCGGGGATGCGCCTCACCCGTCCAGAATGTCGGCGCTCGCCGATCTGTCAACAGTGGCGTCCTGCTGCGCAGCGCAACAGACGAAATTACGACGCGGAGAGTGACGAAGCCGTGACGCTTGTCGGCTTCATGTCCGACATGGGGCTTTTATCGGACCGAATGTAGTGTCCGTCGTCCCTAGAGTGTCGAAGGTCGGGCCCCACTCGACGTGTCCCGTATCCCATCGGAAGGCGTTCACATGCCACGAGTAAAACGGACACTTCTCGCAGCCGGACTCGCCGGCGTACTCCTCGCCGGGGCGGCGGTCATACCCGTCGCCGCCGCGCCGACCTCGATCCCCGGTGCGACAGTCGCGCACCGCACCAGCATCGCCGAGCGGCTGCGGGTCGACCGCGTGCAAACGCCCGAGCTGGACTGGTACGGGTGCTACGAGTACGCGGAGTGCGCCACTGTCGACCTGCCGCTGGACTACGACCAGCCGAACGGGGCGACGACCGAGATCGCGGTGCTGCGGGTCAAGGCGCGCGACCAGAAACGCAAGATCGGCAGCCTCTTCGTCAACCCGGGCGGTCCGGGCGGCTCGGGTACGGACGTCGCCCTCGCCGCACCGTACTTTCTCGGTGACGAGCTGCTCGACCGCTTCGATGTGGTCGGTGTCGACCCGCGTGGCATCGCCGCCAGCGAGCAGCTCAGGTGCTTCACCTCGGTCAAGGACCAGACTCGGGCGCTGGCGGGGCTGAACGTCGCCTTCCCGTACACGAAGGATGAAGAGCGGGCCTACGTCGCCTCCTCGATCGCGGCCGGTGAGGCATGCTCGACCACCGGACAACCGCTCAGCGGCGCGATGTCTACCGCCGAGGTCGCCCGCGACATGGACGTGCTGCGCCGGGCGGTGGGCGACAAGAAGCTCACCTACCTGGGCTTCAGTTACGGCAGCGTGCTCGGGCAGTACTACGCCAACATGTTCCCCGACCGGGTTCGCGCCCTGGTGATCGACGGTGTGCTCGACGCGAGCGCGTGGTTCGGCGGCGGAAAGTACGGCGACGTCGACCAGGAAGCGCGGATGCGCAGCGCGCAGGGCGCGGACAAGGCGCTCCGCGAGATCCTGAAGCGGTGCAAGGCCGCTGGCGTCGCGGCCTGCCCACTGGCCTCCGGTGACCCGGTCGCCAAGTTCGGGTTGGTGACGAAGCGGTTGAAGGCCAAGCCACTTGTGGTCGACGACCCGGACATCGGCCAGTTCACCGTCACCTACGCCGACTTCATCGCCCTCATGCTCAACGGGCTGTACGGCCCGTACGGCTACAACGACGTCGCGTTCCTGACCGCCGAAGTGCTGGAGCTGACCGAGCCGGCAACCCCGAAGGCAGCCCGCGAGCAGGCACGCGTCGCCCTGGCGCAGCGGCACGCCCAGGCCCGTTACGACTTCCCGTACTACAACGGGCTGGAGACCTTCCTCGGGGTGGACTGCACCGACGCCCACCACCCGCGCGACGCCGGATCCTGGGCGGCCCGGGCGGCAGCGGCCGACAAGCGTGACCCGCACTTCGGTCGGCTCTGGACGTGGCTCGGCGCGCCCTGCGCCCGGGACAGCTGGACGGTGCGTGACGAAGACCGCTTCACCGGCCCGTTCGACCGGCGCACCAGCGGCCCGGTGCTGGTGGTCGGCAACTACTGGGACCCGAGCACCAACTACAACGGGGCGGTGTCCACCGCCAAGCGGCTGCCGAACAGCCGGCTGCTCTCCAGCGACAGTTGGGGACACACCGCGTACGGGACGTCGGCCTGCGTGACCGGGGCCGTCGACGCGTACCTGCTGCGGCTGACGTTGCCCAAGAAGGGCACGGTCTGCAAGGGCGACGTCCAGCCGTTCGAGGAGTTGCCGGAGGATCCGACGGCGACCCGGCGGGCGGAGACGTCCAAGAGCGACCTGGCCGCCCAGGGCGCGCCGCGTCGCGGCGAACCCAAGCAACTGCCGCCGGTGGTCGCGCCGCTGCCGGTCCGCTGAGGTAGCGCGCCGGACACCCGGGTACGGCGGGCGATCGGGTCGCCCGTCGTACCCGGCCTCGCTTCGCGGCGGTCATACGCCTCCGTTACCTGATCGTGATGTGGTGGGTAAGGCAGCCGGCCAGCCCAGGCGTTTTCCTTCGAAGGCGCGGCGCCGGACGGCCGGGCCGGGCGAGCAGAGGTGGCTGGTGGATGATTTCTCGGACTTCTACTCCTCCCGCAAAGATCGAGTTCTCCGGGTCGTCGGTGCGGCATCCGGTGGCCGGGATGCCGGGATCGAGGACGCCGTCGCGGAGGCGTTCGCCCGGGCGTACGCCGGCTGGAGCCGGGTGAGCCGGCACCCGGATCCCACCGCATGGGTCATGCTCACCGCCCTCAACATCCAACGGTCGTGGTGGCGGCGGATCCGGCGAGAGGTGCTGGTGTCGACCTTCAGCGATCCGGCGCCGGTCGCGGACCGGGTCGACGTGCCGGCGGCCGTGCAGTCGGCAATCGCCGAGCTGCCCCGACGCCAGCGGGAGGTGCTGGCATTCCGCCTGCTGGGGGACCTCTCACCGGCCGCCACCGCCGCCGCGCTGCGGATCTCGGAGAGCACGGTCAGCGTGCATCTCAGTCGGGCCCTGGCGACCCTGCGTGCGCGGCTGACACCGGCTGCGGATGAGCCTGCGGTGCGGGCGCCGAGGGATGCGGTCGATCAGGCCGCGCGGGCAGCGGGAAGGTGACGATGAGCGACATCGAGACGATCATCCGCGAGGCGTACGCCGATCAGGTGCTGCGGGTTCCCGAGACGGCGTTGCCCGGCATGGTGCGCCGCCGCCGCCGTCGTCAGGTGGGTGCCGCCCTGGCGGTCGCCCTGCTCGTGGCCGTTGGTGGCGTGACCTTCGCGATGCGCCCGTTCCAGGGCGCCAACCTGGTGGCCGCGGTGCCGGAGTCGGGGGCAAGCCGCGCCTACTGTGACCGGGTCGGGGCAGAGCAGCTCCGGGATGACGAGCGGGTGGCGGCACCGGACCGGACCCTGCCATCCACAGTGGTCTCCTTCGGCGAGCGGGGACAGTGGGCCCACCTGTACCTCGGCGAGCGGGTCATCGTCAGTTGCGTCGGGCCACACCACGGCCTGGCGGGAGAACCGGACAGCGCCGAGACCGGTGTGCTCGTGGAAATCGGCACCTCCCCGTACGACGACCCCGCCGAACAGTGGTTCAAGCCGCAGGACATGACGAGTTGGGGGCAGAGCTTCGCGGGCGGGCAGTCCTACCGGCTGGTGGCGGTGCCGGCGGGCACGCTGCGGGCGGAACTGGTGTTGGCGGACGGCACGATCGTGCCCGCCACCCTGGCCGCCGGTCTCGCGGTGGGTTGGCTGCCGACCGCCGACGACCAGGGTCTGCTGGCGGACGGGGTGGCGGTGCGGGCGTACACCCGGGACACGCTGCACGTGCTCAGCGACGGCGAGGTCAAGTCCTCCCCCCGCTGACGGGTGCACTGCCCAGGCACCGTCGCACGTGAACGGAAGGGCCTGAAAGAACTAGGTGAGTGTTCACCGCCCTTCTCGGCACCTGTGTGCGGTGGCCAGAAATGATCAGTACGACTTCTCCTGGCCGAGGACGTGTTGGGCGACGAAGTTGAGGATCATCTCGCGGCTGACCGGGGCGATCCGGCCGGCGCGTACCGCGCCGAGCAGGGTGGCGACGCCGTACTCCGTGGTCATGCCGGCCCCGCCGAGGGCCTGCACGGCCGTGTCGACGGCGAGTGCGGCGGCCTCACCGGCGGCGTACTTGGCCATGTTGCCGGCCACACCGGCCTCCAGGTCGCGGCCGGCGTCATAGAGCACGGCGGCCTTCTGGATCATCAGGCGGGCCAGCTCCACCTGCACGGCGGCGTGCGCGAGCGGATGTGACACACCCTGGTGGGAGCCGATGGTGCGCCCGCCCCACACCTTGCGGGTCGCGGTGTACTCGGTGGCGCGTTCGATGGCGTACCGGCCGGTGCCGGCACCCATCGCGGCGACCGTGATCCGCTCCGGATTGAGCCCGGCGAAGAGCGCCGGCAGGCCGGCGTCCAGCGACTCGCCGACCAGTGCGTCGGCGGGCAGGCGGACGTCGTCCAGGTAGAGCAGGAACTGTTTCTCCGGGGAGACGATCTCCATGTCCAGCGTGGACCAGGTCAACCCGGCGGCGTCGGTGGGCACCAGGAAGAGCGCCGGGGCGAGCCGGCCGCTGGCGGCGTCCTCGGTGCGGGCCACCACGAGCACGTGCTGGGCCCCGTCCACGCCGGAGATGTAGCACTTGCGACCCGACAGCAGCCAGTCGTCGCCGTCGCGGCGGGCCACCGTGCCGAGGCGGTGGAAGTTCGAGCCGGCCTCCGGCTCGGTGATCGCGAAGGCGATCTTCTCGGAGCCGTCGGCCAGCCCGGGCAGGTGGCGGCTGCGCTGCTCCTCGGTGCCGTGCCGGTTGATCACGGTGGCAGCGATGGCGGGGGAGACCACGAGCAACAGCAGCGGGCAACCGGCCGCGGCCAACTCCTCGCAGACGATGGCCAGCTCGGTGATGCCGCCGCCACCGCCGCCGTACTCGGTGGGGATGTTGACCCCCAGGTAGCCGAGCTGGCCGGCCTCGTGCCACAGCTCGGTGGTCTGCTCGCCGGCCTTCGCCTTCTCGACGAAGTAGCGGTGGCCGTAGCGTCGGCCCAGCGCCCGTACCGCCTCGCGGAGCTGGTCCTGTTCGGGGGTGAGGTCGAAGTTCATGCCGGTACCTCCTCGGAAGGGTTGACCACGGCCAGCACCGCACCCGTGTCGACCTGCCCGCCGGGGGAGACGGGCAGCTCGGTGACCACGCCGTCGGCGGGGGCGCGCACCTGGTGTTCCAGCTTCATCGCTTCCAGCGTCAGCAGCAGGTCACCGGCGGCGACCCGGTCGCCGACAGTGACGTGCACCCGGGTCACCGCGCCCGGCAGCGGAGCGAGCAGCGACCCGGTGGCCAGCTCCGCGCCGGGCCGGGGGAACCGGGGCAGCTCGGCCAGGCTCGCCGCCCCGTCCGGGCCGTCCACGAAGACCTCCGACCCGGTCCGGTGTACGCGGTACGTCCGCCGGACCCCGGCCACGTCCAGCACCACCCGGTGCGGGTCCGCCTCGACCACTGTTACCTCCGGTGGCGACCCGCTGCCCGGCGAGGTGGACCACTCGACGAGCCGCCCGGCGCGGTCCAGGCGGTAGCGCACCTCGATCTCCTCGTCGCCCGGTCCGGTGAAGCGGGTGAGCTGCGGAAACGCGGGCACGTTGCGCCAGCCCGAGGGCAACCCGGCCAGCACCGGGGCGGCGGCGCGGCGGGCGGCGGCGCAGCCGAGCGCCGCCGCCAGGCCGACCAGGGGCACCTGGTCGGCGGGGAGCAGCGGAGCGAAGACCTCGGGATGCCGGTCCAGGAAGCCGGTGTCCACCTCCCCGGCGATGAACTCCGGGCTGCGCAGCACGCGGACCAGCAGGTCACGGTTGGTGGTCACGCCGTGCAGTTCGGCACGGGCCAGCGCACCGGACAACGTCCGGGCGGCCGACGCGCGGTTC
Source organism: Micromonospora endophytica (assembly GCF_003236305.1). Taxonomy (GTDB): domain Bacteria; phylum Actinomycetota; class Actinomycetes; order Mycobacteriales; family Micromonosporaceae; genus Micromonospora; species Micromonospora endophytica. The sequence continues at coordinate 15,663 of NZ_POTX01000084.1, forward strand.
GGTGCCCAGGCGATCACCTTGGCCAGCATCGAGTCGTAGTGGACACTCACCACCGAACCGTCCAGCACACCGGAGTCCAAGCGCAGCCCCCGGCCAGGAGCGAACTCGCCGTCGACCCTCGGGATCGCGATCCGGTGCAGGGTGCCGGCGGCCGGCCGATACCCCTGCGTCGGGTCCTCGGCGCAGAGGCGTACCTCGATCGCGTGGCCCATCGCGTCCGGGGTCGCGGAGAGCGGCAGGGGTGAACCCTCGGCGACCAGCAGTTGCAGCCGGACCAGGTCCAGGCCGGTGGTCGCCTCGGTGACCGGGTGCTCGACCTGGAGCCGGGTGTTCATCTCCAGGAAGTGGATTTCGCCGTCCGGGGCGAGCAGGAACTCCACAGTGCCCACGCCGACATAGTCGACAGCCCGACCGGCAGCCTCCGCCGCCTCGTGCAGGCGCTGCCGCACCCCGTCCGGGAGGAGACCGGGCGCCTCTTCGACGATCTTCTGGTGCCGGCGCTGGATCGAGCAGTCCCGGACCCCGAGGACGAGCACCGTGCCATGGATGTCGCCGATGATCTGCACCTCGACGTGGCGGCCCCGCTCCACGTACCGCTCGATGAAGACCGTGCCGTCGCCGAACGCCGACGCCGCCTCGCGGCGCGCGCCCGCCACCGCTTCGGCCAGCCCGCCCGCGTCGCGGACCAGGCGCATGCCCCGGCCACCACCACCGGCGGACGCCTTCACCAGCACCGGGAAGTCGGTGACCTGGTCGGGATCGGTCCAGGTGGGCAACATCGGCACGCCGGCCTCGGCGAGCAACGCCTTGGCCGCCAACTTGTCGCCCATCGCGGCGATCACCTTCGGCGGCGGACCCACCCAGGTCAGCCCGGCGTCGGTGACCGCGGTGGCGAACTCGGCGTTCTCGGCGAGGAAGCCGTAACCGGGATGCACGGCGTCCGCGCCGGCCCGGCGTGCCGCGTCCAGGATCAGGTCGATCCGCAGGTACGTCTCGGCGGGCGTGTTCCCGGGCAGCCGGACGGCCTGGTCGGCCTCGGCCACGAAGGGCGCGTCAGCGTCCGCGTCGGAGTGCACGGCCACCGTCTCGACGCCGAGCGCCCGGCAGCTGGCGAAGACCCGACGGGCGATCTCTCCCCGGTTGGCCACCAGCAGTCTCGTGATCATGGAAGTGGGCCTGCCTCTCGTTCACTCCGCTTCGCTGCGTTCCTCGCGCTCACGGGGGCCCGCCTTTCGTTCGCGACTGCGGGACTCCGCTTCGCTGCGTTCCTCGCGCTCACGGGCCCTCACATCCGGAAGATGCCGAAGCCGTCGGCGCCGCGCACCGGGGCGTTGTGGATGGCCGACAGGCAGAGGCCGAGGACGGTACGGGTGTCCCGGGGGTCGATCACCCCGTCGTCGTAGAGCCGCCCGGAGAGGAACAGTGCGCCGGACTGGGACTCGATCTGCTGCTCGACCATCAGCCGCATCGCGGCGTCGGAGTCATCGTCGAATTCCTGGCCCCGCGCGGCGGCGGCCTGCCGGGCCACGATGGAGAGCACCCCGGCCAACTGCGCCGGACCCATCACCGCTGACTTCGCGTTCGGCCAGGTGAAGAGGAACCTCGGCTCGTACGCCCGCCCGCACATGCCGTAGTTGCCGGCACCGTACGAGGCACCCAGGTTCACCGTCAGGTGCGGCACCTTCGAGTTCGACACCGCGTTGATCATCAAGGCGCCGTGTTTGATGATGCCGCGCTGCTCGTACTCCGTGCCGACCATGTAGCCGGTGGTGTTCTGCAGGAAGATCAGCGGGGTGTCGGCGGCGTTGGCGAGCTGGATGAACTGGGTCGCCTTCTGCGCCTCCGCGCTGAACAGCACGCCCCGGGCATTGGCCAGCACACCCACCGGATAGCCGTGCAGCTCGCCCCAGCCGGTGACGAGCGCGCTGCCGTAGGCCGGCTTGAACTCGTCGAACTCGCTGCCGTCGAGCACCCGGGCCAGCACCTCACGCGGATCGAACGGCACCTTCAGGTCGGCACTGACGACGCCGAGCAACTCCTCCGGGTCGAACCTCGGTGGTCGCGGCAGCGGGTTGCGCGGCGGTGGACCCTGCTTGCGCCAGTTCAGCCGGCGTACGCACTGCCGGGCCAGCCGGATGCCGTCGCGCTCGTCAACGGCGAGGAAATCGGCCAGGCCACTCGTTGTCGCGTGCATGGCCGCGCCGCCGAGCGACTCGTCATCGGCGTCCTCGCCGGTGGCCATCTTCACCAGCGGCGGCCCGGCCAGGTAGACCTGCGAACGTTCCCGGATCATGATCGTGAAGTCCGACATGCCTGGCACGTACGCGCCACCGGCGGTGGCGTTGCCGAAGACCACGCTGACCGTGGGGATCTTCTCGGCCGAGAGCCGGGTCAGGTCACGGAACACCCGCCCGCCCGGGATGAAGATCTCCGCCTGGGTGGGCAGGTCCGCCCCGGCCGACTCGACAAGGTTCACCATCGGCAGCCGGTTGGCCAGGGCGATCTCGCCGGCCCGCCGGGTCTTCGCCAGCGACCACGGGTTCACCGCGCCCCCGCGTACCGTCGGATCGTTGGCGACCACCAGGCACTCCACGCCCTCGACCACGCCGATCCCGGTCACCACGCTGGCACCGACCGGGAAGTCCGTGCCGTACCCGGCCACCGACGACAGCTCCAGGAACGGACTGTCCGGGTCGAGCAGCAACTCGATGCGCTCCCGGGGCAGCAGCTTGCCGCGTCTGTGGTGTCGGGCGACGTACTTCTCCCCACCGCCGGCGCGGGCCTGGTCGAGCGCCGCGTCCAGCTCGGCGATCCGCTCCAGCAGCGCCTCCCGGTTGGCCCGGTAGGCCGGTGCGGCCGGGTCGATCCGGCTGTCGAGTGTGGTCACGGGCGCGCACCCTCCTCGGCGGGCAGGTCGACGATCCGGGCCCGGAGCAGTTCGCCGAGCGCCTTGGCCTGCGGGTCGAACCGGGTGGAGGCGGCCACCCCCGCACCGAGCAGTCCCTCGATCACGAAATTGACCGCACGCAGGTTCGGCAGCTCGAACCGCCGTACGGTCAACGGCGCGGTCTCCGGCAACAACTCGGCCAGCCGATCCACGGTCAGCCAGCCGCGCAGCCACGCCCAGGTGGCGTCGGTACGCGCCCAGACACCGAGATTCGCGTCGCCGCCCTTGTCCCCAGACCTCGCCCCCACCACCTCGCCCAGCGCCCCCCGCCGCGCCGACTGATGCAAGGAGGGGCCCCCTGTTAACGCCTGGTGTAGTAAAGGGGCCCCCTGCAAACACGTAACCGGCGGTGGGGCGATCGGCACGCGGGTGCCGTCCGGCAGCACGGCGACGTGGGCGACATCGCCCTGCCCGGCCGTGTCGGCGGTGAAGACGCCGTACGGGGTCGCCTCGCCGGGCAGGGTGGTGAGCGTGCAGCCCGGGTAGGAGGCGAGCGCCAACTCCACCGCCGCCGCCGAGAAGGCCCGCCCGGCCCGCGCCCGGTCACCGTCCCGCAGGTGTACGTGCAGCAGCGCGCTCGCCGTCTCGGTGTCGACGGCATCCGGATGGTCGGTACGGGCCAACGTGAACTCCAGCCCGTCCCGACCCACCGACTCCTCGATCTGCCCCCGGACCAGGGCAGCCTTGGCCGGAATGTCCAACCCGCAGAGCACGAAGGTCATCGAGTTGCGGAAACCGCCGAGGCTGTTGACGCCCACCTTCAGCGTGTCCGGCGGCGGCGTACCCCGGACCCCGTGCACCCGGACCCGATCCGGCCCGTCCTGATCGAGGCGCACCGAGTCCAGTCGGGTCACCACGTCCGGCCCGAGGTACGCCGGCCCGCCCACCTCGTACAGCAGTTGGGCGGTGACGGTCTCCACGGTGACTGCCCCACCGGTGCCCGGATGTTTGGTGATCACTGACGAGCCGTCCGGATGAAGCTCGGCGATCGGGAAGCCGGGGCGGTGACCGCCGTCGGGCAGTTCGGTGAAGAAGCTGAAGTTGCCGCCGGTCACCTGCGCCCCGCACTCGATCAGGTGTCCGGCCACTGTCGCTCCGGCCAACGCGTCGAGGTCGTCCCGGCCCCAACCGAAGCGGGCGATTCCCGGGCCGACGAGCAGGGACGCGTCGGTGACTCGGCCGGTCACCACCACGTCCGCACCGCCGTCGAGGCAGGCGGCGATGCCGAACGCGCCGAGGTACGCGTTCGCGGTGAGCGCCTCCGGCCGGACCAGGGCGTCGCCCTCGACGTACCCGACCCGCACGTCGAGCCCGAGCCGTCCGGCAAGGGACCGGACGGCGGCGGCCAGTCCCGCCGGGTTCAGACCACCGGCGTTGGTGACGATCTTCACTCCCCGGTCCAGCGCGGTGCCGAGGGCGCCCTCCAGTTGCCGGAGGAAGGTTTTCGCGTACCCGAGGTCGGGATCGCGCATCCGGTCCCGGCCCAGGATGAGCATGGTCAGCTCGGCCAGGTAGTCCCCGGTCAACACGTCCAACTCGCCGCCGTCGAGCATCTCCCGCCAGGCCGAGAAGCGGTCACCGTAGAAGCCGGAGGCGTTGCCCACCCGCAGCGGCGCGGTCATGCCGCCGCCCCGCCGCCGGGTGCCCGGCCGCCGCCGGGCGGGCCGGCGAACACCTGTGCCACGTCCAGCCACTCGTCGGCGACCGGGCCGGTGGCGACCAGGGACAGGTCGGCGCGATGCCGGCGCTGGGTCACCAGCAGACAGAAGTCGAGCGCCGGGCCGGTCACCCGGTCCGCCGCGTCCGGCGCACCGAAGGCCCAGGTCTCGCCGCCGCTCGGGGCGGACAATTCGACCCGGACCGGCGCCGTCGGCAGCGGACGGCCGTGGGCGGCGAAGCTGTGCCCGAGGGTACGAAAACCGAGGTACGCGATGTGTCGCAGGCGGGCGGTGGCGGGACGGGTCACGCCGAGCGTGTCGGCCACGTCCTCGCCGTGCGCCCAGGTCTCCATGATCCGCGCGGTCACCATCGAGGCCGCCGACATCCGGGTGCCGAACCACGGCAGTTTCTCCCCGTCCGGCACCGCGGTCAGGGCCGCCGCCAGCACCGCCCGGCCGGTACGCCAGCGCGCCAGCAACTCGGCCGGCGGGGCGAGGAATTCCGCCGCGCCCGCGTCGACCAGGCGGGACGGGTCCGGTGCCGAGGTGACCGTGGCGTAGAACGCCTCGGCGTCGGTCGCCGCGAGGTGCGCCCGGTGGTCGGTCCAGGCCAGGTGGGCGATCTGGTGGGCGATCGTCCAGCCCGGCGCGGGGGTGGGCCGGTCCCACTGGGCCGCCGGCAGCGCCGCGACCAGCGCGTCGAGTTGCTCGGACTCGGCTTTCAGGTCGGTGAGCAGGGCGGGCAGGTCGACCATTGATGCCTCCGGGCGGAAAAGTCAGTGTCGATCCGGCTCACCGGCGGGAGCGAGCAGGGTGGCGAGCTGGTGTTTCCAGGCGTGCAGCAGGGCGGCCCGGCGGGCCGAGTCGTCACTGAGCAGGTTGGCCACGCCGAGCCCACGGAGCAGGTCGAGGGTGGCCTGCACGGCCTCGCGTACGCCCGGTCGTCGCTCGTCCACGCCGAGCAGGTCGATGGTCAGGCGGTACATCTCGCGGCCGATCCGGGTTTCCAGGGGGAGCAGCGCGGCGCGTAGCTCGGCGTCGGTGCGGGCTGCCACCCACAGTTCGAGCGCGGCGACGAAGAGCGGCCCGGTGAAGGCGGCGGCGAGCAGGTCCACCACCCGGTCCAGGCGGTCGGGGCCGGCTGGCAGGACACCGGCTTCGACGCGCAGCTCGGCGGCCCGGCGCTCGGTGAGGTGGGCGACGGCAGCGGTGACCAGAGCGGTCCTGGTCGGGTAGTGGTGCAGTTGGGCGCCCCGGGACACGCCGGCCCGAGCCGCCACCACCGTGGTGGTGGTGCCGGACCAGCCATGCTCCACCAGACACTCGACGGTCGCCTCCAACAGCCGGGCCTGGGTGGCCCGGCTGCGTTCCTGTTGCGGGACGCGGGTCGATGCGGTCGGCACGCGCACAGCCTGCCGCCGGAGAAACAAACAGTCAAGCCTGACTTTTTCTGACCCAGGCGGCCAGCCTGGGCGGCGGCACCGGGCGGCGGCACCCGGGCGGCGGGCGCGGGTCGGTGGTGCCGGGC
>NZ_POTX01000085.1 GCF_003236305.1 Micromonospora endophytica
TTTTTCATGCAGAAGACGACGTCCGAGGTGAGCGCTAGTCTCGTGGGCTCGGAGATGTGTATAAGACACAGGCCCCTGGTGGTGGCCCTGCTCACCGCCGCCACCACCGGCCTGGTCGGGCTCACCGCCACCGCCGACGCCGCCGTGCCGCCGCCCCCGTCCGGCTGGGACCTGGTGTGGAGCGACGACTTCACCGGAGCGGCCGGCACCCTCCCGTCGGCCAGCAACTGGATCATCGATACCGGCACCAGCTACCCGGGCGGCCCGCCGAACTGGGGCACCGGTGAGACCCAGACGTACACCAACAGCACCGCGAACGTCAGCCACGACGGCACCGGCAACCTGCGGATCACCCCGCTGCGGGACAGCGCCGGCCGCTGGACCTCGGCCCGGATCGAGACCGTACGCAGCAACTTCAAGCCGCCCTCCGGTGGTGTGCTGGCCATCGAGGGCCGGATCCAGCTGCCGAACGTGACGGGTGCCGCCGCCTCCGGCTACTGGCCCGCCTTCTGGGCGCTCGGCTCGCCCTACCGGGGCAACTACCAGAACTGGCCAGGCATCGGCGAGTTCGACGTGATGGAGAACGTCAACGGCCTCAACACGGTCTGGGGAGTGCTGCACTGCGGTGTCGCGCCGGGCGGCCCGTGCGACGAGTTCAACGGCATCGGCGCCTCCCGGGCCTGCCCCGGCAGCACCTGCCAGTCGGCGTTCCACACCTACCGCTTCGAGTGGGACGCCTCGGCCAGCCCCCAGCAACTGCGCTGGTACGTCGACGGGCAGCTCTACCACACGGTCACCCAGACCCGGGTGGGCGAACCGTACTGGTCGCAGATGACCAGCCACGCCGGCTACTTCCTGCTGCTCAACGTGGCGATGGGTGGGGCCTTCCCGGACGGCGTGGCCGGCAGCGCCACGCCCACCTCGGCGACCGTGCCGGGCCGACCGATGCTCGTCGACTACGTGGCCGTCTACAGCCGGGGCGGCAGCAACCCGCCGCCCACCACCGCGCCGCCGACCACCACGCCGCCGCCGAGTGGCGTGCGCGACGCGTACGCGACCATCCAGGCCGAGTCGTTCAACGCGCAGAACGGTGTGCTCGTCGAGAACTGCGCTGAGGGCGGGCAGAACATCGCGGCGTTGCGCAACGGCGACTGGGTCCGCTTCGACAACGTGGACTTCGGCTCACCCGGCCCGCGTGACTTCGTGGCCCGGGTCGCCTCCGGTGCGGCGGCCGGCGTCAGTGGCCTGATCGAGGTGCGGATCGGCAGCCCGACCAGCACGCCGATCGGCAGCTTCGCCCTCGCCAACACCGGCGGCTGGCAGAGCTGGCGCAGTGTGCCCGGCAACGTCTCCTCGGTGACCGGCCGGCAGACCGTCTACCTCACCTTCAGCAGCGGCCAGCCGAACGACTTCGTCAACGTCAACTGGTTCCACTTCCGCCGCTGACGGTGCAAGGAGGGGTCCCCTGCTAACGCCTCGTGTATAGCAGGGGCCCCCTATTAACAGGCACGGCAGCGCTGGACAGAAACAGTTGACACTCCACCTCACGTACCCATCCCTGACCTCGGCGTGGGTGAGCGGCCCTCGGGTTTGCCGCCGAGCCGCAGCGGAGAAGGTTCGGAGGCATGTCTGACAGGTGGTATTCGGAGGCAGTCGTCTACTGCCTCGACATCGACACGTACGCGGACTCCGACGGTGACGGCGTCGGCGACATCCCGGGCCTGATCGGCCGGCTGGACTATCTGGCCCGGCTGGGCGTGACCTGCCTCTGGCTGCACCCCATCCACCCGTCGCCGAACGACGACGACGGGTACGACGTGACCGACTTCTACAATGTCGACCCCCGCTTCGGCACCCTCGGCGACTTCGCCGAACTGCTGCACCAGGCGCGCAACCGGGGCATCAAGGTCATCATCGACCTGGTCGTCAACCACACGTCGGACCAGCATCCGTGGTTCCAGTCCGCGCGTTCCTCGGCGGACTCGCCGTACCGGGACTGGTACGTCTGGTCCGAGCACGAGCCGGCCGACCGGCACCAGGGCATGGTCTTCCCCGGTGAACAGCACGAGACCTGGACCTACGACCGCACCGCGAAGGCGTGGTACTACCACCGCTTCTACAAGTTCCAGCCGGACCTCAACACCAAGAACCCAGCGGTACGCGCCGAGATCAAGAAGATCATGTCCTTCTGGATCCAGCTCGGCGTGGCTGGCTTCCGGATGGACGCGGTCCCCTTCATCATCGAGCGGACCGAGCCCGGCGACCCGAACCCGGAACTGGACTTCGAGTTCCTCACCGAGCTGCGCCAGCACGTGCAGTGGCGGCGCGGCGACGCGGTCCTGCTGGCCGAGGCGAACGTCGAGCCCGACGAGTTGCCCGCCTTCTTCGGCGACAGCGGCGGCTCCGCGAACCGCGTACACATGCTCTTCGACTTCATGCTCAACGGGCGGCTGATGCTGGCCCTGGCCCGGCAGGACCCGGAGCCGGTGATCGAGGCGCTGCGCGACACCCCGGCGTTGCCGGAGGGCGGGCAGTGGGCCACCTTCCTGCGCAACCACGACGAGATCGACCTCTCCCGGTTGACCGCGGAACAGCGCAACCAGGTGTACGAGCAGTTCGGCCCCGAGGAGCACATGCGCATCTACGACCGGGGCATCCGTCGCCGGTTCGCGCCGATGCTCGGCAACGATCGGCGGCGCATCGAGCTGGCGTACTCCCTCCAGTTCTCGCTGCGCGGCACGCCGGTGCTGCGCTACGGCGAGGAGATCGGCATGGGTGAGGATCTGTCGCTGCACGGCCGGGAGGCGATCCGTACCCCGATGCAGTGGTCGAGCCAGCCCAATGCCGGCTTCTCCACCGCGGAGGCGGAGAAGCTGGTCCGCCCGGTGATCGACCAGGGCGAGTTCGGGTACGAGCAGGTGAACGTCACCCTCCAGCGCCGGGACCGCAACTCGCTGCTGAGCTGGTTCGAACGGATGATCCGTACGCTTCGGGAGGCCCCGGAGATCGGCGGTGGCTCCACCACCCACATCGACATACCGATGCCCCCGGGTGTGCTTGCGCACCGGGCCGACGGGCCCAGTGGGACGATGGTCTTCCTGCACAACCTCGGCACGGAGGACGCCGAGGTGGATCTGAGCCTGCTCCAGTCCGCCGCGGACCTGCCCATCGACGTGCTCTCCGACCGGAACTACGACGACGTCGGCAAGCTGGACAAGCTGAAGTTGGCCGGCTACGGCTACCGCTGGATCCGGCTCTGCCGCTCCTGGTCGTTGTAGATCACACCGGTTAGGCTCAGCCGTCGAGCCAAGTTACCGGGAGGTAGGAATGTCGGAGGGGCAGCGGGTGGCGGTCGTGACCGGCGCGGCACGGGGGATCGGGGCGGCCACCGCCCGGCGGTTGGCCGCCGACGGACTGGCCGTGGCCGTGATCGACATCGAGGAGTCGGCGACCGCGGAGACCGTGGACGCGATCACGGCCGCCGGTGGCCGGGCCCTCGGTGTCGGCGCGGACGTGGCCGACCGGGCCCAGGTGGAGGCGGCCGTCGAGCGGGTCGCCGCCGAACTCGGCGCGCCGACCGTGCTCGTCAACAACGCCGGGGTGCTCCGGGACAACCTGCTGTTCAAGCTGACCGACGCCGACTGGGACACCGTTCTCGGCGTACACCTGCGCGGCGCGTTCCTGTTCAGCCAGGCCGTGCAGAAGCACATGGTGGAGCGCAAGTGGGGCCGGATCGTGAACCTGTCAAGCGTCTCGGCGTTGGGTAACCGGGGCCAGGCGAACTACTCCGCGGCCAAGGCCGGACTTCAGGGCTTCACCAAGACTCTCGCCATCGAGCTTGGGCCGTTCGGGGTGACGGTCAACGCCGTCGCTCCCGGGTTCATCGTCACCGACATGACCGCGGCCACCGCCGCCCGGATGAAGATCGACTTTGAGGCGTTGCAGAAGCACGCCGAAGCGGAGATCCCGGTCCGGCGGGTGGGCCGGCCCGAGGACGTGGCCCACACCATCTCGTTCCTGGTCAGCGAGGGCGCATCCTTCGTCTCCGGCCAGGTCGTCTACGTCGCCGGTGGCCCCAAGGACTGACTCCGGCGCCGTTGTTGACTGACAACGCGCCGGGTGCGACGGGCGGGCGTGTTAGCAGGGGCCCCCTCCTATACACCAGGCGTTAGTAGGGGGCCCCTCCTTACCGGGTCTTCCAGAGCCAGGCGAGGCCGAGGACGGGGAGCAGGAGGGGGATGTAGCCGTACCCCTCCCCGAATCCGGACCAGACCGTCTCGTCGGGGAAGAGATCGGGCCGGGCGAGGCTGAACGCGCCGACCCCGAGCACGCCCACCAGCTCCACGGTGCAGCAGGCCAGGGCCACCCGGCGGCCCGCGTGGCCGGCCCGGGCCAGGCCCACCGCCGCCACGATGTAGACCACCGCGGCGAGCGCGGAGAGCAGGTACGCCAGCGGCGCCTCGTCGAACCTGGTGATGATCTGGAGACCGGCGCGACTGGTGGCGGCGATCGCGAAGAGCAGGTACACCGCGATCAGCAACCGGCCGGGGCCGGCGTTGGTCCGGACCGGCGGTGTGGTCCGGGCCGGCGGTGTGGTCCGGCTCGGCGGTGTGGTCCGGGGGTCAGCCACCGAGCAGCTCCCAGGTCTGTTGCAGCCGGACCACGACCACCGGCGTGACCAGGCAGATCGCGCAGACGATCGCCGAACCCCAGCGGGTCGGCTCCATCCGGGCCAGCACCGCGGCCAGCGGCGGCAGGCAGACGAGCGTCACCAGGTAGCCGAAGAAGGCACCGGGCTCGCCCGGCTGGTCACCGCCGGCGAGGGCCACCCCGGCCAGCACCGCCAGCCCGATCAGGAGCAGTTCCAGGACGGCCAGGCCGATCAGCTGCACCCGGTCCGGTGCCCGCTGGCGCAGCGTCGCCACCAGCGCCCAGGCGGCGACCAACAGCGACAACACGATGGCGGCGACGGCAAGTGCGCCGTCGACAGGTGATCCGACGTCGCTCATCGACGCCGTCCGGCGCTCACATCGCTCACCGCCCCACTCTACTAACCACCGTAGTAACACCTGGTCGCCCGGTGGCGCTCGCCGGTCGCGGTGGCCGCGCCGGTCGCGGTCGCACGGTAGTGCTCTCCGGTGGCCGATAGCGTGGAGCGGTCGTCGGCGGTGGCCGATAGCGTGGGGCGAGCTGCGGGCCGGTCGCGGCGACGAGCGGGCAACGGAGGTACCTGGGATGCGGTTCGGGTTGTTCGGCACCGGTCACTGGGCGGCGGAGACGCACGGGGCGGCACTCGACGCGCACCCAAGGGCCGAACTCGTCGGCGTCTGGGGGCGGAACCCGGACCGGGCCGCCGCACTCGCCACCCGCTACGGCGTACCCGCCTTCGCCGAGGTCGACGCCCTGATCGAGGCGTGCGACGCGGTCGCCGTGGCGCTCCCGCCGGACGTCCAGGCGGACATCGCCGTCCGGGCCGCCACCGCCGGTCGGCACCTGCTGCTGGACAAACCACTCGCGCTGAGCGTCGCCGACGCCGACCGGGTGGTCGAGGCGGCGACCCGCTCGGGCGTGGCATCGGTGGTCTTCTTCACCGGTCGCTACCAGCCCGAGATCGCCGGTTTCGTGGCCGCCACGGCGGCCGCCGGTGGCTGGCACACCGCGAACGTGCTCCGGTTCGCCTCGATCTTCCAGCCCAGCAGCCCGTACGGGCAGTCGCCCTGGCGTCGCCGGCACGGCGCGCTGTGGGACATCGGCCCGCACACCCTGGCGGTCCTGCTGCCGGTGCTCGGCCAGGTGACCCGGGTGACGGCCGTCGACGGACCGGGCGGCCTGGTGCACCTGCTGCTCACCCACGACAGCGGTGCCGTCAGCAGCGTGTCGCTGACCCTGGACGCCCCACCGGCGGCGGTGGCGGGCGAGTTCGTCCTGTACGGCGAGCACGGTGTCGAGTCGATGCCGAACCCGAACCGGAACCCGGTCACGGCGTTCGGGGTGGCGATCGACCAACTGTTGACGGAGGTCGACGCCGGCACCCGGGATCACCGCTGCGACGTGCGCTTCGGGCGTGAGGTGGTGACCGTGCTGGCCGCCGCCGACACCGCCCGTACCCGGTCCATCCCCGTCGACCTGCCCCGGTGAGCCGCAGGAAAAGCGATGGCGGTGCGAAACGGGACATCGGTAGGGTCGCGGCCATGGGTACGTACGCTCTGATCAACGCGGCCGTCGTGTCGGCCGCGTTCGGGCCGCTGCTGATGGCCCGCCCGCGAGTCCGGCGCCCGGCCCTGGCCGGCGCGAACCGCGACTGACGCCTCCGCGCACGTCCGGCACCGCCCTCGACCCACGCCTCCGCGCGTAGCTCCGGCACCGCCCGCGACCAACGCCTCCGCGTACGCCATCCGACACCGCCTGCCGTCGCAGGCCGAGTGTTCTCGCGCCAGTTCACCAGGGTCGTCCGAGTCCCGATCCCTCGGACAGGCCCCGATTCCGGCTGCCTGTCCGTATCCGTCGCCTTCCGGCGACAGACAGGACGACACCATGGCATCCCGCCGAACCCGCGCCACCGAACGCGACAGGTCCCGTCGCGTGCTCTCCCAGAACTTCCTCGCCGACCCGGCCGCCATCACCCGGATGGTCGACGCCGCCCGCCCGGATCCCGACGGGCTGGTGCTGGAGGTCGGCGCTGGGCGTGGGCAGTTGACCCGACCGCTCGCGGCGTGCTGCGGCCGGCTGATCGCGTACGAAGTCGACCCCGACGCCGGCAGGGAGCTGGCCCGGGTCTGCGCGGCCCTGCCCACGGTGACCCACCGCCAGACCGACTTCCTCACCGCGGCACCGCCGCGCGAGGAGTTCGCCGTGGTCGGCAACATCCCGTGGTCGTTGACCGCCGCCGTGGTGCGCTGGTGCCTGGCCGCTCCCCGGCTGCGCACCGCGACCCTGCTCACCCAACTGGAGTACGCCCGCCGCCGCAGCGGTGACTACGGCCGGTGGACCCGGTTGACCGTGTCGACCTGGCCGGAGTTCCGCTGGCGGCTCGCCGGCCGGATCCCGCGTACCGCGTTCCGCCCGGTGCCCCAGGTCGAGGCGGGCATCCTGCGCCTCGAACGGCGGCCCGAACCGCTGGTGGCGCCGTCCGCTCTGCCGTCGTACCGGCGGATGGTGGAGCTGGGCTTCGGCGGCGTCGGCGGCTCGCTCGCGGCGTCGCTGGCCCGGCAGTACCCACGGGCCCGGCTGGCGGCGGCCCTGCGGGCCAGCCGGCTCGACCCGACCACACCGGTCGGGCACGTCTGGCCCGAGCAGTGGCTGGTCCTGCACCGCCTGCTCCACGCCCGCTCGATCTAAGGAGCTGATGCAAGGAGTAGATGCAAGGAGCAGATGCAAGGAGGGGCCCCCTGTTAACGCCTGGTGTATAGGAGGGGGCCCCTCCTAACACGTACGCCGGCCGGGTTTGGTCGCACGGGTCCCGGGTAGCCGCTGTCATGCTCGTACAGCGGCTCGGCGCGCCGAGCGACTTCGACCCGTTGCTGGAGCGCGTGCGGGACGCCCGGGTGGTGCTGATCGGCGAGGCCACGCACGGCAGCTACGACTACTACCGGATCCGGGAGCAGTTCACCCGCCGGTTGATCGCCGAGTGTGGATTCAACTTCGTCGCGGTCGAGGGAGACTGGCCCGACTGCGACCGGGTGCACCGTTCGGTGGCCGGCGCGCCGGGTGGCGCGGCGGAGCCGCAGACCGCGCTGGAGCGCTTCGAGCGGTGGCCCACCTGGATGTGGGCGAACGCCGAGGTGGCCCGCTTCTGCCGCTGGTTGCGGGCGTGGAACATGGAGCGGGCCGAGCCGGCCCGGGCCGGTTTCCACGGCCTCGACGTCTACAGCCTCTGGGAGTCGATGCAGGCGATCTTCGACTACCTGGGCGAGGAGGACCCGGCGTCACTGGAGGCCGCGCAGGACGCCTACCGCTGCTTCGAGCCGTACGGCAAGCGGGTCGAGGAGTACGGGATGGCCAGCCGGTTCGTCTCCGCACGCTGTGAGGAGGAGGTCGTACGGCTGCTGGCGCGTACCCGGGAACAGGCCGCGGTGGACGGGCCGGGCGCCTTCTCGGCCTGGCAGAACGCGGAGGTGGTGGCGGGCGCGGAACGCTACTACCGGGAGATGGTCGCCGGCGGTCCGGGGTCGTGGAACGTCCGGGACACCCACATGGCCGACACGCTGGACCGGCTGCTGGAGCGGTACGGTCCCGGCGCCCGGGGGGTGGTCTGGGCACACAACACGCATGTCGGCGATGCCCGGGCGACCGACATGGCCGCCGACGGGATGGTGAACATCGGCCAGCTGGCGCGCGAACGGCACGGCGACGACCAGGTTGTGCTTGTCGGCTTCGGCAGTTGGCGCGGCACGGTGATCGCCGCGCCGCGGTGGGGCTCGCCGGCCGAGGCGATGATCGTGCCGCCGGCTCGCGCCGGTTCGCTTGAGCATCGGCTGCATGAACTGATGCCGGAGCGCGCGGTGCTGGTCTTCGGCGGCTCGGACCAGCCGGGCTGGGTGACCGACTCGCTGGACCATCGGGCGATCGGAGTGGTGTACGAACCGTCCTTCGAGTCGTGGGGCAACTATGTGCCCACGCGGCTGGGGGAGCGGTACGACGCCTTCATCTGGTGTGACGAGACCACCGCTTTGCATCCGCTGCCCGCGCTCAGCTCACCCGGCGAGATGGAGACGTATCCGGCCGGCGTGTGAGTCCCGGCGCGGCCCTTGTTAACAGGGGCCCCCTGCTATACGCGAAGCGTTAGCAGGGGGCCCCTCCTTACATCTATACCTTGTCGAGTTGGGCGCGGAGCTTCTCGCCCTCGATGTCGACGTTGGGCAGCGCCCGGTTCAGCCAGCGCGGCAGCCACCAGGCGGCCTTGCCGAGCAGCGACATCACCGCCGGGACGATCGTCATCCGGACCACGAAGGCGTCGATGGCCACGCCGACGGCGAGCGCGAAGCCCATCGACTTGATCACCGGGTCGTCGAGGAAGACGAAGCCGCCGAAGACCGAGGTCATGATCAGTGCGGCGGCGGTCACCACCCGGGCACCGTGCCCCATCCCGTTGATGGTGGCCTGCTGGGCGGTGTCGCCGTGGACGAAGTCCTCGCGCATCCGGGAGACCAGGAAGACCTCGTAGTCCATGGCCAGGCCGAACAGGATGCCGATCAGCAGGATCGGCAGGAAGCTGATCAGCGGACCAGGGGTGTCCAGGCCGACCAGGTCGGCGAGGTGACCCTGCTGGAACACCGCGACCGTGAGGCCGAAGGTGGCGGCGACGGTGAGCAGGAAGCCCAGTGCCGCCTTGACCGGCACCAGCAGCGACCGGAACACCAGCATGAGCAGCAGGATCGACAACCCGACCACGAGCGCCAGGTACACCGGCATCGCGTCGGTGAGCTTCTCGGAGATGTCGATGCCGATCGCGGTCACGCCGGTCAGCAGCACGTCGACGCCGGGAACGTCGGCGACTGACGTACGGATGTCGTGCACCATCGTCTCGGTCGCGGGGTCGGTGGGGCCGGTCTGCGGGATGACCCCGAGCAGCGCGGTCCGGCCGTCCGGGCTGAGCTGCGGCGGCGCCACCGCGAGCACGTTCTCGTTGCCCTGGATGAGGCCGGTCACCTGCGGGATCGCCGCGGCGGTGGCCTGGGCGTCGTCGCTCGCCACGACCACCGCGAGGCGGCCGGTGAAGCCAGGGCCGAAGCCCTCGGTGATCAGGTCGTTGGAGACCCGGGCGGGCGAGCCGGCCGGCGCGGTGCCGGCGTCCGGCAGGGCGAGCCGCATGTCCGGTGCGGGCAACGCCAGCAACCCGAGCCCGAGTACGCCGACCAGGATCACCGGGATGCGGAAGCGGGTGACCAGGCGGGCCCAGCGGAACCCGAACCCCGAGCGGTCCTCGTCTGCCGGGTTGGTGGCCGGCGCACCGGCTGCAACCGCCGCACCGGCCGCACCTGCTGCGCCGTCAGCAGCCGGCGCACCCTCGGTGGTGGTCGTGACCGGCACCGCCGTACGCAGCCGGCGGGGCAGCACCCGGGCCCCGGCGAAGCCCAGCAGGGCCGGTTGAAGGGTGATCGCCACCAGCACCGCGACGGTCACCGTGCCGGCCGCGGCCAGGCCCATGACGGTGAGGAAGGGGATGTTCACCACGGCCAGGCCGGCCAGGGCGATGACCACGGTGGCCCCGGCGAAGACCACTGCCGAACCGGCGGTGCCGACCGCGCGTCCGACCGCCTCGTCGGCCGGTAGCCCCTCGATCAGGTTTTGCCGGTAACGCGAGGTGATGAAGAGCGAGTAGTCGATGCCGACGGCGAGCCCGAGCATCAGCGCCAGGATCGGTGCGGTGCTGGTCAGCTCGACCGCCCCGCTGAGCGCGAACAGGCCGGCCATGCCGACGCCCACGCCGATGAGCGCGTTGAGCATGGTCATCCCGGCCGCGACAAGCGAGCCGAAGGTGATGATCAGGACGACGAGCGCCACTGCGACACCGAGCGCCTCGGTGGAGCCGACCTCGGGTTCGGTGTTCAGTACCTCACCGCCGGGGGCGACCTGCCAGCCCTGTGCCTCGGCCTGGTCACCCACCTGCTCGTACGCGTCGCGCTGTTCCTCGGTCACCGTGTCGGCGCTGCCGCTGAACTGCACCTGCACCAGCGCGTACTGCCCGTCGGGGGAGACCGCGCCGGCCTGGAACGGGTTGACCGCGGCGATCACGCCGGGCAGGGTCGCGGCCTCCTCGGTGATCGCCTGGACCACCGCCTGACCTTCGGGACTGCCGAGCTGACCCGGGCCCGGGGCCTTGATCGCAATGGTGCCGGTGGCGCCGGAGGCCGCCGGGAACTGCTCGGCGAGCAGGTCGAGCGCCTGCTGGGACTCGGTGCCGGGCATGGTGAAGTTGCTGGCCGTCGGGCCGCGCAGGGTCGCCGCGGCCAGGCCGAGCCCGACGAGTACGACGAGCCAGATCGCGGCGACGAGTCGCCGTCGGCGCATCGATCCCCGGCCAAGCCGGTATAGCAGGGTCGCCATGAGGTCCTTTCCCTCGGTCGTGGATGGTGGGACGGGTCAGTCGGCGGGCTCCAGCGCCCGCCGCAGCAGGGCCAGCAGCGCGTCACGCAGTTCCTCGTCGGGCACGTCGGCGAACTCGCCGCAGGTCTCGGCGACGCCGGCGAGCAGGACGAACGCGGCGATCCGGGCCGAGGCCCGGGTGCTTCGTGCGGCGAGCGCGTCGAGCAGCCGCTCGGAGAGCTGTTGGATGTGGGCGAAGCCGGGCTGTTGCATCAGCGCCGGGAACTCGCCGCGGAGCAGCGCGATCTCAGCGCGGAAGCGGACCGCGAGGTCGACGAAGCCTTCGGCGGCGACGCGCTGCGCCGATGCCGGCTCCGGCTCTGCGGCGATCCGCTCGTCGAGTGAGCGCAGCACCTCGATCGCCGGGGCCATCAGCTCGGTGAGGATGGCCTCCTTGTTGGCGAAGTGGTAGAGCACCGTGGCCTTCGAGCAGCCGACCTCGCCGGCGATGTCCTGCAAGGAGGTGCCCCGGTAGCCGGTGACGCCGAAGCGCCGGGCCGCGGCGGCCAGGATCTCGCCATGCGTCTGTGGGGTGGTGCGGGCCATTGCCCCAGCATGCCTGACCGATCGGTCAGGTGCTGACCGATCGGTCAGATTAGTGGCGTTCCCCACAGCCGGACGCGGTCGATTGGCCCTCCAGCGGCCCTCGCGTGGCGCCCGATAATCAGCCCCATGTCCGCTTCGCTGAGCGCGTACGCCGATGCCCTGCGTGCCCTGCACCGGCCGGGTGATCCGCTGGTCCTGCCCAACGCCTGGGACGCCGGCTCGGCCCGGGCGGTGGCCGACGCCGGGTTCCCGGCCGTGGCCACCAGCAGCGGCGCCGTCGCCGAGTCGCTCGGCCGCACCGACGGCGAGCACACCCCGCCGGACGAGATGTTCGCTGCCGTGGCGCGGATCGCCCGTGCGGTCACCTTACCGGTCACCGCCGACCTGGAGCGTGGGTACGGCCTGAAGCCGGACGAGCTGGTCACCCGCCTGCTGGACGCCGGCGCGGTCGGGCTCAACCTGGAGGATTCCGATCCGCGTACCGGCCAACTGGTGGATGTCGCGGAGCAGGCCGACCTGCTGGCCGGAGTGCGGGCGGCGGCCGAGGCCGCCGGGGTGCCGGTGGTGCTGAACGCCCGGGTGGACGTCTTCCTCCACCCCGACCGTGAACCCGCCGACCGCCTGGCGGAGGCGATCCGCCGGGCCCACCGTTACCTGTCGGCCGGGGCCGACTGCAGCTATCCGATCCTGCTGGCC
The DNA here is from genome assembly GCF_003236305.1 of Micromonospora endophytica. Taxonomy (GTDB): domain Bacteria; phylum Actinomycetota; class Actinomycetes; order Mycobacteriales; family Micromonosporaceae; genus Micromonospora; species Micromonospora endophytica. The sequence goes on from NZ_POTX01000085.1 coordinate 12,328, forward strand.
GAGCCGTCGCAGCTGCGCGGCTTCGTCGAGGCCGTGGCGGCGCCGGTGAACGTGCTGGCACGCGCCGGCACCCCGACGATCGCCGAGCTGGCGACCCTGGGCGTGGCCCGGATCAGCTACGGCTCCGGCCTGTACGCGGCCACCCGCGCCCACACCGCCCGACTGCTCGCCGCCGTCGCCGCCGGCGACCCGCTGACCTGAGCCACGGGCGCCCGTTACCGCCCAGCTCGACGCCAGCGGGGAGACCCTGGTCCGCGGACCGAGCCGGTTCGACCTCGCTTCCAACAGCCTCGCCGAATCCGTCGGCTGGGTGGTGCTCGAACGGCGCGCCGGCCAACCGCCGGGCGTACACGCCTGGGACCGGACGGGGGCACGCCTGGCCGTGCCGGGCGGTGCGCCGCAGGCGGCGCCGCTGGCCCTGGCCCGCCGGGACCTCGTGGTGGCGGCGGCCGACGGCGCGCAGGTGCCGGTCAGCCTGGCCTGGTCGGCCGGCACGGAGGCCGCCGGATTCACCGGCCCGCTCGTGCTGTTCGTCTACGGGGCCTACGGGGTACGCCTGTCGTTGGACGACATCGACGACATCGGGTCACTCACCGACGCCGGGTTGGCTGTCGGGGTGGTGGGAGTCCGGGGTGGAGGGGGCCCGCCGGGCTGGCACGATGCCGGTCGCGGTGTGCGTCGGCATGTCTGCGTCGCGGACCTGCGGGCGGCCGTGGCGCACCTGCGCGGTGGAGCAGAGCCGGGCATCGAGGTGACCGCACTCGGCCTGGCCGGCGCGAGCGCCGGCGGGTTCCTCGTCGGCGCCGCGCTCAACCGGTTCGGGTCCGACGTGGACGCCGCAGTGATGACAAACGGTTTCCTCGACCCCATTCCCGCGCTGCTCGACGACACCTCTCCGCTTGCCGCGTCGGACCGCGACGAGTGGGGTGACCTGCGACGATGTTCGCGCGCCAAGCGTGCGCTGGCCGAGCTGTCGCCGTACTGCAATCTCTCCGCCCGGCTCACCACCAGAACCCTGCTGCTGGTTTCCGACCGGGACCGCCAGGTCAGCCCGGCGCAGTCGCTGAAGTGGTGCCTGCGGGCTCGCGCGCTCGGTGCCGAGGTGGAGCTCTGGTACTTCCCGAACTCGGGGCACGCACGGATGGGTGGCGGCCCGCAGGCAGTGGCCGCCGCGCACGACTGGCTGGCGAAGCACCTGAAGCTCGCTTCCCATGACCATCGCCCGGATGCGAAGCCCGGCGGTGGCTGGTGTCCAGCACCGAGCTGCTCTGGCTGACGGCCGGACAGACAACTAAGGCCGCTGACCGGGTTTTCCCTGGTCAGCGGCCTTGTCGTGTATTGACTCTGGTGCCCCCGGCAGGATTCGAACCTGCGCCCCCGCCTCCGGAGGGCGGTGCTCTATCCCCTGAGCTACGGGGGCTCAGCGACTGGAGAAGACTAGCAAACCCCGTAGCCGATCGCCGAATCGGTATCGGCGGGTCAGGCGGCCTGGGCGCGTCCGCAGCTGGGCAACGGATGCGGCACGATGCGGCGGGGGAGCCGGCGGGGCCATTCGTTGCGGGCCCAGGAGCCGTCCACGATCAGGTGTACTGTGCGCTGCTCGGCGCCGCTGAGTCGGAGGACGAAATCGCGGGGCAGTCGTGGGTCGACCGAGGGCGTGGTGATCATGAAGCGGACCCGGCCCCGGGACGAGACGGCGGAGATCACGTCGGCCGCCGGCATGGTGCCCCGCAGCCGGACCCGGCCGATCCAGTACACCTCGGCGAGGTGTTCCTGCGCGGCCCGGGTGATGGCCGGGTACTCGCTGCGTACCCAGCGCTCGACCGCGCCGACGCAGAGCCCGCAGGCCCGCTCCCGGGGCTCACGCGGACCCAGCCCCCAGGCCCGCAGGTACGCCCCCACGGTCCCGAGTTCCACGGCCAACCCGAAGTGCTGCTGGATCAGGGTGTGCAGACTCTGTCGGGTCCACAGCTCCTCGTCCAGGCCGAACGCGTCGGGGTGGACGCCTCGGAGGGTGTCGATCAGCTCCAGTTCCTGTTCGCGGCTGAGTGTTCCCGGCTCACCCTGCCGCTGTCCGCGACGGACGGCTGCCACCGTCCCGTCACCGCCGATGGTGTGGCGCCGGCACCAGCTGGTGACCGAGCGCTGCGCGTCTCTGAGTGCAACCCCCACGTGTTGGACAACGAGTGCACTTCCCATCAAGTAACCCCTAGAGGGAAAATCGGTCGTATCTCCCCAAGATGGGGCGGAGCACTCTAACTCGACCCGTCAGCGCCTTGGCATGACACGACGACGCCGCCCCGCTCGGTGGAGAGCGGGGCGGCGTCGTCGTGTCGTGTGCGGTGTTCAGCCGATGGTCTGCTGGAGCTTGCGCAGCTCGTTGATCTCCTTCTGCTGCGCCTGCTTCATCGCCTCGGCCATCCGGACCACCTCGGGCCGGTCGGTGGCCTGGAGCACCCCGTCGGCCATGTGCACGCCGCCGAGGTGGTGCTTGATCATCAACTGGAGGAAGAGGCGGTCGACCTCGACGCCCTGCGCCTCGTGCAGCTGGGTCATCTCCTCGCGGGTGGCCATCCCGGGCATCAGGCCGTTCGCGTCCACCCCGGCCCCGTCGGGCATCCACGCCATGGCCGGACGCGTCCCGGTCGGCAGCAGGTCCCACTCCTGCAACCAGCGCTGCATCTGCCCGATCTGGGCCTGCTGGGTCAGGGCGATGTCGTAGCCGATCTGCTGGATCTCGGGACTCTGCGCATTGGCGTACCCGATCATGCCCATCTCGACCGCCTGGGCGTGGTGGCGGGACATGTCCCGGGCGAAGCCGGCCTCGGCCGACTCCTCACCCGGGGCGCGCCCGGCGAACAGCGTCGCACCCGTCCACCCGACGCCGAGCAGCAGCAACGCCGTCACCGCCAGGGTCAGGTAGCGCAGCGTCCGGGAGGCCGGACGGGGCTCCACCGCCTCGGTGTCCTCCGTCACCGACGCGTCCTGAACCGCGGTGGCCACGTCAGCCGCCCATCGACGGCTGGAGCTCGCGCGGCTCGGTGCCGGTGCCGGTGGTGTAGTTGCCGGCGGAGCAGACCGCACCCGGCTCCATCGAGGCGTTCTGCGCCAGCGTGGTGGCGAACTCCTTGATCCGCGGGTCGCCGGCGTCGTCGACCTTGAGCTGGTAACCCCATGCCTGGATGGAGACCGGCTTGTCGAGGCCCTCGTACGGGCTCATCAGCAGGAAGTCGTTGCCGCGGACCACCTCGGCCAGCTTCTCCACGTCAGCGGCGGGCAGGTCGGGGCGGTAGGTGAGCCAGACCGCGCCGTGTTCCAGGCTGTGCAGGGCGTGCTCGCTGGCGATCGGCGCGTCGTAGATGTCGCCGAGGCAGCGCTGCCAGGTGTTGTTGTGCGGGCCACCGACCGGCGGGCTCTGCTTGTATTCCTGCTTGCCGGCCCGGTGCTCCTGGTTGCTGATGCTCTCCGGGTCGGTCTCGCGGTAGTTGACGATGCCCTCGATCTCGGCGGCCTTGTCCTGCCACGACTGGCTGCCCTTGATGGTCGCGTAGGCGCCGTACCCGATGATCGAGGTGGCGAGCACGCCGACGGCGACGAAGAGCGCGATCGGGCCCCAGGACCGGCCCTGGCTGACCTTGACCGGGCTGATCGGCTTGCGCGGCCCCTTGCCTCCGCCGGAGCGCTTGGGCGTCGTCGGCGCGCCGGAACCCGCCTTGGCGTCGGCCGGCCGGCCCGCCGCCGGCTTCTTGCCGGTGCTGACCACGGTCGGGCGCCGCTGCGGGCCGCCCGGGGTGCTGATGCTCATCGGTCCTCGTCAGGTCGGTCGGTCAGGGGATCCGGCGGCCCGGCCCCCGATGCCGGGTCGCCGCCGCGGGGACCGAGTCTACCCCCGATAACATGGATCGGTGACTCCCGCAGAACTCGCCGAAGCCGTCCTTGCCGCCGCTCACGCCGTCTTCACCGACCGCGGGCTGGACCGCGCCGCGCTGCCGGAGCGCACCACGGTCGAGCGGCCCCGTAATCCCGAGCACGGTGACTACGCCGCCACCCTGGCGCTTCAGCTGAGCAAGAAGGTGGGCGTCCCGCCCCGCGACCTGGCCGGCGCGCTCGCCGCGCAGCTCGCCAGCACACCGGGGGTCAAATCGGTGGAGATCGCCGGCCCGGGCTTTCTGAACATCCGGCTCGACGCCGCCGCCGCCGGCCAGCTGGCCCGGACCATCGTCGAGGCCGGTACGGAGTACGGCCGCAGTGACCGGCTCGCCGGCCTGAAGATCAACCTGGAGTTCGTCTCGGCCAACCCCACCGGCCCGGTGCACATCGGCGGGGTCCGCTGGGCGGCCGTCGGCGACGCGCTGAGCCGACTGCTGCGGGCCACCGGGGCCCAGGTCGGCACGGAGTACTACTTCAACGACGCAGGCGCCCAGATCGACAGGTTCGCCCGCTCGCTGCTCGCCGCGGCCAAGGGAGAGGCGGCACCGGAGGACGGCTACGGCGGCGCGTACATCGCCGAGATCGCGGCCGAGGTCACCGCCCGGCGGCCGGACGTGCGGGAGTTGGACGATGCCGCCGCCCAGGAGGTGTTCCGGGTCGAGGGCGTGGCGCTGATGTTCACCGAGATCAAGTCCTCGCTGCGCGACTTCGGGGTGGAGTTCGACACCTACTTCAACGAGAAGGACCTGCACGACCGGGGTGAGCTGGAGCACGCCCTGACCCGGCTGCGTGAGCAGGGGCACGTCTACGACGCCGACGGCGCCACCTGGCTGCGGACCACCGACTTCGGCGACGACAAGGACCGGGTGCTGCGCAAGTCCAACGGCGAGTGGACGTACTTCGCCGCGGACTGCGCGTACTACCTCGACAAGCGGGAGCGGGGCTTCGATCGGGTCGTGATCATGCTGGGTGCCGACCATCACGGCTACATCGGCCGGATGAAGGCGATGGCCGCCTGCTTCGGCGACGAGCCGGAGCAGACCCTGGAGATCCTCATCGGCCAGCTGGTCAACCTGGTCCGCGACGGCGCGCCGGTGCGGATGAGCAAGCGCGCCGGCACCGTGCTCACCCTGGAGGACCTGGTCGACGCCATCGGCGTGGACGCCTCCCGGTACGTGCTGGCCCGCTACTCCAGCGACTCGCCCATCGACATCGACATCGAGCTGTGGACCCGGGCCACCCGGGACAACCCGGTCTACTACGTGCAGTACGTGGCGGCCCGGACGGCGAGCGTCGGGCGTAACGCCGCCGAGGTCGGGCTGACCCGGGGCGACGTCGACTCCTTCCGGCCCGAGCTGCTCGACCACGACAAGGAGAACGAGCTGCTCAAGGCGCTCGCCGAGTTCCCCGCCGTGATCGCCGCCGCCGCCGAGCTGCGCGAGCCGCACCGGGTGGCCCGCTACCTGGAGGACCTGGCCGGGGCGTACCACCGGTTCTACGACAACTGCCGGATCCTGCCCCGGGGTGACGAGGAGGTCACCGACCTGCACCGGGCCCGGCTCTGGCTCAACGACGCCACCCGGGTGGTCATCGCCAACGGCCTGCGCCTGCTCGGCGTCTCGGCCCCGGAAAGGATGTAGTCGTGAGCGCGAGGAGTGAGCTTGCGAGCCCCGCAGTCGCGAATCCAGGGAGGCGCTGATGCGTGCTCATGAGGCCGGTGCCCTGCACGGCGACATCGGCAACCGGGGGCCGGCCTGGCTGCGTACCCCGGACGACGTCAACGCCCTCACGCCGCAGCTCTGGTCGCGCCACACCACGCGCGGCGACGACGGCGCGCTCGCCGTCGCGGGCCTGGGCGTACGCGAGATCGCCGCCGAGTTCGGCACCCCGGTGTACGTGCTCGACTCCGACGATCTCCGCTCGCGCTGCCGGGACTTCCAGGCGGCCTTCCCGGACGAGGACATCTACTACGCGGGCAAGGCGTTCCTCTGCCGCGCGGTGGTCCGGATGATCGCCGAGGAGGGGATGTTCCTCGACGTGTGCAGCGGCGGCGAGCTGGCCGTGGCGCTGGCCGGCGGGATGCCACCGGAGCGGATCGGCTTCCACGGCAACAACAAGTCCGTGGCCGAGCTGAGTCGGGCGCTGGACGCCGGAGTCGGGCGGATCATCGTCGACTCGTTCGCCGAGATCGAACGGCTCACCGTGCTGGCCCGCGAGCGGGGCGTACGCCCCCGGGTGCTGATCCGGGTCACCGTCGGGGTGGAGGCACACACCCACGAGTTCATCGCCACCGCCCACGAGGACCAGAAGTTCGGCTTCTCGCTGGCCGGCGGGGCGGCCATCGCCGCCGCCCTGCGCATCCTCGACGAGGATGTGCTGGAGCTGCGTGGCCTGCACTCGCACATCGGCTCCCAGATCTTCGACACCAGTGGCTTCGAGGTCTCCGCCCGCCGGGTGCTGGCCCTTCAGGCGCAGATCCGCGACGCCCGGGGGGTGGAGCTGCCCGAGCTGGACCTCGGCGGCGGCTTCGGCATCGCGTACACCACCCAGGACGACCCATCGACCCCGCACGACCTGGCCAAGCGGCTCCGCAAGATCGTGGATTCGGAGTGCGCGGCGGAGCGGCTGGCCGTGCCGCGGCTCTCCATCGAGCCGGGCCGGGCGATCGTCGGCCCGGCCGTGTTCACCCTCTACCAGGTGGGCACGGTCAAGGACGTGGACGGCATCCGCACCTACGTCAGCGTCGACGGCGGGATGAGCGACAACATCCGTACCGCGCTCTACGACGCCTCGTACTCGGCGACCCTGGCCTCCCGGGCCAGCGTGGCGGAGCCGATGCTCGCCCGCGTGGTGGGAAAGCATTGTGAGTCCGGGGACATCGTGGTGAAGGATGAATTCCTGCCCGCCGACGTGCAGCCCGGAGATCTTGTGGCGGTGCCCGGCACGGGTGCCTACTGCCGCAGCATGGCCAGCAACTACAACCACGTGCCCCGCCCCCCGGTGGTCGCGGTTCGTAACGGTCGAGCCCGGCTGATCGTTCGACGGGAGACCGAAGAGGACCTGCTCGCTTTGGATGTTGGATGAAATCACCTGTGCGTTTGGCCCTGCTCGGTTGCGGCACCGTCGGTGCCGAGGTGGTCCGGCTGCTCAACGAGCAGTCGGCAGACCTCGCTGCCCGGATCGGTGCGCCGCTGGAGATCGCCGGCATCGCGGTACGCCGGCTCGGGCGTGACCGCGGCGACCTGCCGGTCGACCCCGCCCTGTTCACCACCGACGCGCTCGGGCTGATCAAGCGCGACGACGTCGACGTGGTGGTCGAGGTGGTCGGCGGGATCGAGCCGGCGCGCGGGTGGCTGGTGGAGGCGCTGCGCGCCGGCAAGAGCGTGGTAACCGCCAACAAGGCGCTGCTCGCCGAGGACGGTGGCGCGCTGCACGACGCGGCGGTCGAGGGGGGCGGCGACCTCTACTACGAGGCGTCCGTGGCCGGGGCCATCCCGCTGCTGCGCCCGCTGCGCGAGTCGCTGCACGGCGACCGGATCACCCGGGTGACCGGCATCGTCAACGGCACCACCAACTTCATCCTCTCCGCCATGCACGCCACCGGTGCCGGCTTCGCCGAGGCGCTGGAGGAGGCCACCGAGCTGGGGTACGCCGAGGCCGACCCCACCGCGGACGTGGAGGGCTTCGACGCGGCGGCCAAGGCCGCCATCCTCGCCTCGCTGGCCTTCCACAGCCGGGTCGGCGCGGCCGACGTGCACCGCGAGGGCATCACCGAGGTGACCGCCGCCGACATGGCCAGCGCGAAGGCGATGGGCTGCACGATCAAGCTGCTCTGCATCGCCGCCCGGGGCACCGACGCTCAGGGACGGGAAACGGTGAGTGTGCGGGTGCACCCTGCGATGATCCCGCTGACCCATCCGCTGGCCAGCGTCGGTGACGCGTTCAACGCGGTCTTCGTCGAGGCCGACGCGGCCGGGCAGTTGATGTTCTACGGCCGGGGTGCCGGTGGTGCGCCGACCGCCAGCGCGGTGCTCGGTGACGTGGTGGCGGTGGCCCGCAACCGGCTCGCCGGGGTCCGCTCGGCGAGCGAGTCCGCGTACGCTGCCCTGCCGGTGCGGCCGATGGGGGAGGCGCTCACCCGCTACCACATCAGCCTCGACGTGGCCGACCGGCCGGGTGTGCTGGAGGCGGTGGCCGGGGTGTTCGCCCGGCACGACGTCTCCATCGCCACCGTGCGGCAGGGCCCGTCGGGCGGCGGCAACGGCGACGCGGTGCTGGTGATCGTGACCCACGTGGCCCCGGACGCCGCGCTCGCCGCGACCGTCAGCGAGTTGCGCGGCCTGGACATCGTCCGATCGGTGGCGAGCGTGCTGCGGGTCGAGGGCGGCCTGTGATGAGCCAGAAGAGCAGGGAGAGCAACATGTGGCGGGGCCTGATCGACGCCTATCGGGACCGGCTGCCGGTCACCGAGGCCACGCCGGTGATCACGTTGCACGAGGGGAACACTCCGCTGCTGCCCGCGCCGGTGCTCTCCGCCCGGCTCGGCTGCGACGTCTACCTGAAGGTGGAGGGCGCGAACCCGACCGGTTCGTTCAAGGACCGGGGCATGACCATGGCGGTCTCCAAGGCGGTCGAGGCCGGCAACAAGGCGATCATCTGCGCCTCCACCGGCAACACCAGCGCCTCCGCCGCGGCGTACGCGGCCCGGGCCGGGGTGACCTGCGCGGTGCTGGTGCCGCAGGGCAAGATCGCGCTGGGCAAGCTGGCCCAGGCGCTGGTGCACGGCGCCAAGCTGCTGCAGATCAACGGCAACTTCGACGACTGCCTGGCGCTGGCCGCCAAGCTCGCCCAGGACTACCCGGTGGCCCTGGTCAACTCGGTCAACATCGACCGGCTGCACGGCCAGAAGACCGCGGCGTTCGAGATCGTCGAGGCGCTCGGCGACGCGCCGGACATCCACTGCCTGCCGGTCGGCAACGCCGGCAACATCACCGCCTACTGGATGGGCTACACCGAGGACGTCGAGGCCGGTAACGCCACCCGCACCCCGAAGATGTACGGCTTCCAGGCCGCCGGTGCCGCGCCGATCGTCACCGGCAAGGTGGTGCCCGAGCCGTCCACCATCGCCACCGCCATCCGGATCGGCAACCCGGCGAGCTGGACGAAGGCCCTCGACGCCCGGGACGCCTCCGGTGGCCTGATCGACGCGGTCACCGACCGGGAGATCCTCACCGCCTACCGGCTGCTGGCCCGGGAGGTCGGCGTCTTCGTCGAGCTGGGCAGCGCGGCCAGCGTGGCCGGTCTGCTCCAGCAGGCCGCCGCCGGCCGGGTGCCAGCCGGCTCCACCGTGGTCTGCACCGTCACCGGCCACGGCCTCAAGGACCCGGAGTGGGCCATCTCCACCGCCCCCACCCCGGTCACCATCGCCAACGA
>NZ_POTX01000086.1 GCF_003236305.1 Micromonospora endophytica
GGCCAGCGCAGCAGCAGCCGCCCCCAGTCCTCCCCCCGGGCACCGACCATGGTCACCAGCCAACCGCTGTCCGGGTCGTACGCCGTGCGCCCGGCCGGCCGGACCTGCCGCGAATGCTGTTCCCACCCGGCGAGCAGCAGTTCGGCGTTCTCCCCGGCCGGGTCGTACGCGAGCACCTGCCGGGAGAGGTTCTCCAGCACCACCGGGCAACCCGACAGCTCGGCGGCCTGCCGGATCACCTCCCCCGGATCGGCGCCCTCCACGGACAGCTCGGTGAACCGTTGGTGGATCTCCTCGGTGGCCCGCAGCTCGGTGAGCTGCGCGTCCACGATCAGCGCGTGCACCGCCTCGGTGACCCGGACGAACGGGGTGGTCCGGCGCAGCTCCACCAGCGGCAGGCCGTGCCGTTGGGCGGTCGCGGCCATCACCTTCGGCACCCCGGTGAGATAGCGTCGGCCCAGCTCGACCACCAGCCCGGCGACCCCGACGCCGACCAGGTCACCGATGAAGGCCCGCAGCCCGGCGTCGTCGGCCGGCAGCCCGATGCCTGTGGTGAGCACCAACTCGCCGCCACCGAGCAGGGCGGCGATGTCCGGCACCTCGGCGACGTGCACCCACCGCACCGGCCGGTCCAGCCCGGCCCCGCCAGCGACCAGGCGGGGAGCGCCGTGACGGACCGGGTCCAGCGCCAGGACCTCACGGACGGTAGGGAACACCCGCGACACGCTACCGTCCGTGACCCCAGTTGCGGTAACCGCTGGTCAGCGGTCCAGGCCGATCCGGCTCAGACCTCGTCGTCGCGGCTCAGCTCCCAGCAGGCGACGGCCGTCGCGGCGGCGACGTTGAGCGAGTCGACGCCGCGACGCATCGGGATCACCACCCGGACGTCGCTGGCCGTCATCGCCGCCTCGGTCAGCCCCGCTCCCTCCGCACCGAGCAGCAGCGCGGCGCGGGCCCGCTGGGCGGGCGTCAGCCGTTGGATGGGCACCGCGTCCGGTGCCGGCGTCATCGCCAGCACGGTGAAGCCGGCGTCGCTTACCTGCGCCAGCGCCGTCGGCCAGGGCTCCAGCTTCGCGTACGGCACGGCGAAGACCTCACCCATGCTCACCCGTACGCTGCGCCGGTAGAGCGGGTCGGCACAGGTGGGCGAGAGCAGCACCCCGTCCACTCCGAGCGCGGCGACGGCCCGGAAGATCGCGCCGAGGTTCGTGTGATTGTTGACGTCTTCGAGGACCACCACCCGACGGGCGGTGGCCAGCACCTCCGCCGCGGTCGGCAACGCCGTGCGCCGGAACGACGCGAGCACCCCCCGGTGCACGTGAAAGCCGGTGGCCGCGCGCAGCACGTCCTGGGTGGCGGCGTACACCGGGGCGTCACCGGTGTCCAGGTCGGCGAGTTGGTCGACGCGCTTGGCGTCGACCAGGTACGACCGGGCCGGGTAGCCCGCCCGCAGCGCCCGCCGCAGCACCAGTTCGCCCTCGGCGATGAACAGCCCGTGTGGCGGCTCCCACCGGGTCCGTAACTCCACGTCGGTCAACGCCCGGTAGTCGCCGATCCGCTCATCGTCCGGCTCGGTGATCAACTCAAAACCCACCCGCCGAGTGTAAGGAGGGGCCCCCTGTTAACGCCTCCGGTAGAGGAGGGGCCCCCTGTTAACACCGACGGGGTGAGACCGCCCCCAGCTGAGGACGTCCAAGATCCACGCACCTTCGGGGAGGATGTCGTCTCCGCGCGGAAGGAGTACCCGGGCCACAGCGGTGCCGGCATTGCCACCCTCGCCGTGCGTGACCTCCTGGCCCCGGTTCTGCTGGGCCGGGACGCCGACCTGATCGAGGGTGCCTGGCAGGCGATGTACCAGGAGGCGCTGCTGCACGGCCGGGCCGGCTCGGTCGTTCGCGGCCTGTCCGCAGTCGACATCGCGCTCTGGGACCGCAGCGCGCGGGCCGCCGCCATGCCGTTGCACAAGTATCTGGGTGGCCACTCCGATGAGGTCCCGGCATACGCCTCCGGCGGCTACTACCTGGAGGGGAAGGGCGTTGATGGGCTCGCGGCAGAGCTCCAGGGCTACCGGGACCTCGGATTCACCGCTTTCAAGATCAAGGTCGGGCGGCTCGGCGTCGAGGACGATCGGGCTCGTATCGCCGCGGCACGAGAGGTCATCGGCCCCGAGGGACTGCTGATGCTCGATGCCAACAACGCCTGGAGCGATCTGCCGAGTGCACTTCGCGCGCTGCGCCGATGGGAGGAGTTCGATCCGTACTTCATCGAGGAACCGTTCGCGCCCGACGACATCGAGAACCACGCGCGGCTGGCCAGGGCGACGCCGATCACCGTCGCGACGGGCGAGATCGAAGCGGGACGCTGGCGGGCCAAGAGTCTGCTGGACGCCGAGGCCGCGGTGATCCTCCAATGCGACGCGGCCGTCTGCGGCGGGCTGAGTGAGCTACGGAAGATCGCCGACCTGGCCAGCGCCTACGGGGCAACTCTGGCGCCACACTGGTTCCACGACCTGCACGCGCCGATGGTGGCCGCCTTCCCGGCCGCGATCTTCGTCGAGTACTTCGTCGGCCACGACATCCACAACATCGGTTCGCTGCTCGACCGCGAATTCGACGTTGCCAACGGGGTCATCCGGTTGCATCAGACCCCGGGGCTGGGGTTCGGCTTCTCCGAGGAGGCCCTCGACCGCTACCTGGTGGGCCCGTGGGAGGTCGTGGAGAAGTAGGCGCGGGTGGGACCTCCCGAGCGGGCGGCGCCGCTCGGGAGGTCCCGGTCCTCGATCAGGCGATGGTGCAGGTGGAACCGTTGAGGGAGAACGACGACGGTCTGCCGGAGTTGCCGGTGTGGGTGGCCTGGAAGCCGATGCCGACCGACGCGCCCGGGGCGATGGACCCGTTGTACGAGACGTTGCGCGCGGTGACCTGCCCCGAGGTCGGCGAGTAGCTGGCGTTCCAGCCACCGGTAATGGTCTGCCCGCCAGGCAGGGTGAACACCAGCGACCAGCCGTTGATCGCGCTGCTGCCGGTGTTGGTGACGGTGATGTCCTCGGTCAGGCCGTTGTTCCAGGCGTTGACCGTTACCGCGACCCGGCAGGCGCTGGTGCCGCCCGGCGGCGGGGTGGTCGGGTTCGGCGGCGGCGTGGTCGGGTTCGGCGGCGGGGTGGTGCCGCCACCGAACTGGGTGAAGAAGTTCCAGGTCTCGGCCGGCAGGTAGGTGGTGCGGCCCTTGACGTCCGGGGGCGCGTCGCGGTTGGCGCCGTCGGCCGGGCTGGCGTCGTGCCCACCGTCGAAGGCGATCCACCTGACCGGGTATCCGGTGGCGCACCCGGAGTAGTTGGTGGTGATGTGGGTACGGCTGTTCACCGCCGGCTCCGGGGCGTTCTGCCGCGTACACCCGTTGTTGGTGACGAATCGGTCCCGCAGCGACCGGCCGCCGGCAATGCCCAGGACGTTGTCGCTGACCCCGTGGGCGCCCAGGTACGCGACCCGGCCGGCGCCCCCGCTGCACCCGCTGATCTGGCCGCCGGCGTAGACCGCGACGGCGCGGAACACGTCCGGCCGCGCGCAGGCCAGCGCGTAGCTCATGCCGCCGCCGAAGCTGAACCCGAGCGCGAACCGCAGGCTCGTGTCCACGCAGAGGTTCGCCTCGATCTGCCGCAGTATGTCGTCGACGAAGGTCACGTCCTCGCCGCCGGAGTTGGCCCAACCGTTGTTCAGGCCCTGCGGCGCCACGAAGATCGCGCTGTTGTTCGCCAGCTGGCGCAACCCGTAGTACGACCACACGTCGCGGAGCACCGTCTGCCCGGTGTCCACGTCCACGGCGGTTCCGCCGCGCCAGTGGAACCCGAAGATCAACCGGTACGGGTTGTTCTGGTTGTAGTTGGCCGGCACCCGCAGGATGTAGCTGCGGCTCTTGCCATTGCTCTGAATGGTGTGCGTACCGGAGTTCAGGCCCGGTGCCCGGCCGCAGCCGGCGGTCGCCGCGAGCGTGCCGACCTGCGCGGCCGGGGCGGCCTGCGCGGCCGGGGCGGCCTGCGCGGCCGAGGCGCTGGTGTTGGGGTTGCTGGCCAGACCCACGGTGCCCGCGGTCACGACGAGAAGCGCCGCGAGTACGACGGAACCGAGGAGGGATCTGCGTCTCACCATCGTTACTCCATTCCGCGTCCCGGTGGGACGCGCAGTCGGTGCGATGCACCGTGGTGGTGGTTGCGGCGGCGCCTGCTGCGGCACGACGACATCGCCGGCGGTGTTCGGCGAGGTGTCTGTCGTGGACGTGGAGCGCCGATCGTGGACCGGTGCCGTGCGAAAACGCTGCCCGGAGTGCCCGTCAGGCGACGTCGCGTCGACCGGATCCCACTCACATGACAATCGCGCGCGCCCCTGGCTCCCGCTCTGCAACGTATCGCGTGAGCGATAACATATCAAGAGATAGGGATGTATCGATTCAGCCGGGGAGATCGATCCACCGTGGCGGCACCCGATCGATCAGCCAGACGCCGTTTGCGGCCCGATAGAAGACGGCACCGCCGGCATGCATGCCGGCGGCATCGACCCGTAACACCACCGGATCGCCGCGCCGGGCACCGACGGTCACCGCCGTCTGCCGGTCGGCCGACAGATGAACATGAGTACGGCCACGCGGCGCAAGCCCCTCGGCACGGATGCCGGGCAGGAACCGGGCCACGGTGCCGTGGTAGAGCACCGATGGTGGCGGGACCGGCGCCAGTTGCAGGTCGACGGCGACCGAATGCCCCTGGGCGGCCCGGATCCGGCCGTCGCGCAGCTCGAAGCGTCGCCGGTCGGTGCCGCCCACCAGCCGGTCGAGCAGTTCCGGGGTGACGGGTCGGTCGTGCCGGGCCAGCGCGGCGAGCAGCACCTCCACCTCGACCCAGCCGCCCTCGTCGAGGGCGATGCCGACGGCCTCCGGGCGGTGGCGCAGCACGTACGCCAGTAATTTGCTCATCGCGGTCAGCGGGTCACTCACCGGAGCTCCCCATCGCGCGGACCGACCCGGTCGACCACCGTGCCGGCCCGGCCGAACTGCTCCAGCAGGTCACGGACCAGGTGGGCGCGGGGCGGCCGCCAGGCGGCCCAGTAGCGGATCCGCGGCAGGCCGTGGATCGGCACGGCGCGCAGGCCGTCGGGCAACCCGACGCACCCGTTGACGACGGTGGCGCCGACACCCAGCGCGGCCAGGTGCACCAGCAGGTCCCAGCCGTCCACCTCGGCGGCGACCTGCCAGCGTACGCCCGCGTCGAGCAACGACCGGTCCAGCGCCCGCCGGTGCGGACGCCCGGCCGGGGGTACGACGAGGTCCAGGCCGTCGAGGTCACGCAGCCGCACCTGTCGACGGGAGGCGAGCGGATGCCCGTCGTCGATGACCAGCACCTGACGGTACGCGGCGATCTGCCTCGCCTCGACCTGCCGGCCCGGCGGGTCGTGCGCGATGACGGCCAGGTCGGCGCGTCCGGTGTTGAGTGCGGCCAGGGCGGCGTCCCGGTCGGCGGTGATCACGTGCACCCGCCGCCCCTGCCGGCCGATCCGCCGGATCGGCTCCCCGATCACCCACCGCAGCGCGCCCCGGCCGGCGGCGACGGTCAGGGTGGGTGCCGACTCGTGGTGCAGCTCCCGCAGGAACTCGTCGGCCCGTCGGCGCGAGTCCAGGGCGTACGCGGCGAGCCGCTCACCGGCGGCGGTGAGCGTCAGTCGGCGACCGTCCCGTTCGTACAGGTCGACGCCGAGCGCCGAGGCCAACTTCCGGATCTTCACGTGCAAAGCGGGCTGGCTGATGTGCAGCGCCGCAGCAGCGGCGGTGAAGTTGCGATGCTCGGCGAAGACCGCGAACGAACGCAGCGCGTCGACTTCCAGCAGCTCACGTCCGCTCATAACCCAGAACTATAGAAGGTCGGCCAGACAATAGTTCTGCGCGCAGGGTCCGGGGAGACATGCTGCCTGGCATGAACGACGACAATCCTCGGCTCGGCATCGACATCGGCCGGGTCATCATCGACGGCTCGGCCCACCCCTGCGGCGGCGACACCGCCTTCTTCAGCGGCGACGAGGCAACCATGCTGGCCACCCCCGAGGTGCCCGGAGCCATCGAGACCATCGCCCGACTGGTCCCCCGCTTCGGCGGCCGGGTCTGGCTGGTCTCCAAGTGCGGCCCACGCGTCCAGGCCCGTACCCTGCGCTGGCTGGTCGCCCACGACTTCTACCGGCGTACCGGAGTCGACCGGAACCAGGTGCGGTTCTGCCGCGCCCGGGCCGACAAGCGGGTGCACTGTCTCGACCTGGACCTCACCCACTTCGTCGACGACCACCCCGAGGTGCACGCCGCGATCCGGGGCGCCGTCGCCCACCAGTACTTCTTCGGCCCCCAACGCCGCCCGGTGCCCCGCTACGGTCACCCCACCCCCACCTGGGTCGACGTCGAACGCCTGGTCACCCGCTCGCTGGTGGATGATGCCGCGCCGAGCCGGGCGGATCGGCCGCTGGTCGGCGAGGGGCCGCCCAGGCCAGGAAGCGGGCGAAGAGCGCCTTCGGGTCAGGGCCGTCGTGCGGGTTGAGGTGGTAGAGGTCGCGCATGGCTTCGTACATCAAGCCGGCAAGGTAGATGGACAGGCCGGTCCGGTTGCGGTCGAACTCCGCCCGCAGCAGCAGCCGCGCCGGCGCGCACGGCCACGGTTGGCCGCAGGCCCGGCAGCACCACATCGGCCGCAACGGCGTGTGCGGCGCTTGCGCACCGACCGGGCGTGGGCGCTCCGGGAGCGGACCGCGACCAGGCGTCGGCAACCGCGTCGTCACCACGACGCCCGGAATCGACGGTACGCGCACCTCAACCTCCAGAAAGGATCTATGCGGGTACGCCTCTTGCTGTTACAGCGACAGGAGACGCACCCGGATCGGGCGAGAAAGGGGCCGCCCCGGCCGGGGGAAGAGGCGGGGACGGCCCCGGAGCAGAACCCGCCCCAGCTCCGCACGGCGTGGAGCGGATCCGCCTACGTGACAGTCTGCTGAGGACGCCACTACGCTCGGAACAGGCCGAGCCTGGTCGTGGCGATGGTCGGTGGATCTCGACGGCCACTCGGTGACACTCGGTGATCTTGGCGAGTCGGCTGGAGGGCGCATGGAAGGTGAGCAGAGCGTGGATCTGATCCGCGTGCAGCTGCGCAAGCAGCGGGCGTTGGCCGGCATGAACCAGGACGAGTTCGGCAAGCGGACGAACTACTCGGCCTCCACCGTCTCCGCTGTGGAGACCGGCACCCGCCCGGTCGACCTGCCGTACGCCCGGCGCGCCGACGAGATCCTGGAGACCGGCGGCCTGTTCGAGTCGCTGCTGCGCACCGCCCAGCAGGACGGCCAGCCCGTCTGGTTCATGCCCTGGCTGAAGGCGGAACGCAAGGCGCGACAGCTGCGCTACTTCAATCCGACGTTGATTCCCGGTCTCTTCCAGACCGAGAACTACGCCCGCGCGGTGCTGCGTTTCGACGACACCCGCCCGGAGCAGGAGATCGAGCAGCAGGTGGCGGCCCGGCTGGAGCGCCAGGAAATCCTCAGGCGGGAGCGTCCACCGCAGGTCGTCGCGGTGATCGACGAGGCCGCCCTGCGCCGCACCGACGCCATCATGGCCGAGCAGCTCGCCCATCTGTTACGAATGACCGAGCTACCCTTCGTGCACATCCACATCATCCCGGCCAGCGCCGGCCTGCACGTCGGCCTCTCCGGACCGCTGCTGATTGCGCGACTGCCGGACGGGACCTGGATCGGCCACCTTGACAATCAGCTCGGCGGCGAGGCGGCCGACACGGAAGAGAAAGTCACTACACTTCTGTCGATATGGGAGTGCGTGCGGGCGGTCGCCCTCCCCGAAGACCTCTCGATCGCCCTGATCAAGGAAGTTGAGAGCCAGCATGGACCTCGGTAACGCGCGTTGGAAGAAGTCCACCCGCAGCAACACCGCCGGCGGCGACTGTGTCGAGGTGGCCGGCGACCTGGCCGGTGTGGTCGCCGTCCGGGACAGCAAGGACCCGGCCGGCCCGGTGCTCACCTTCGACACAGCCGCCTGGCGCGCCTTCCTCGACCTGGCCACGCGACGCTGACCACGTACGCCCCGCCAGGTCGCGCACCGACTCAGCGATCAGCCGCCAGCGGCACCGGCAGTGGTGCGGTGAGGTGGCGGCGACGGGACGGGAACATCAGCGTCGGGTGGCTGATCGCCCAGGCCGCGCCCCGGCAGACGAACTCCTTGTAACGGGCCGCCAGCTTGCCGCTGAGGTGGTACGACGTGGCCCGGTCGTCGGCGGTCACGTACTGGACGTCCCGGCGACCCAGGCTGATGCACTGGTTGACTTGACATCCTCGTCGCCCTGACCACGCGCGAAAGCCGCCTCCGCACCCCCGTACTGTCGAAACGAGCGAGCTTGCCGGCTCCGGCTGGCGGCTACCCGAGACGTCGCCGTAGGAGCGGCTTGTCGACCTTGCCGACGGGGGTGTACGGCAGCTGGTCGAGCACCCGGAGCGGGATGGCCAGGCCGTGTTCGCGCAGCACCTTCTCGGCGGCGGCGCGCACCGTGTCAGCGGAGGCATCCCGCGCCCCGACGACCGCGGCCACGGGCTCGACACCGGGTAGCGACGGCAGCACCGCCGCCTCGGCCACCAGACCGCAGGCCTGCAGCGCGGCTTCGACCGGTGCGGCGAACCGCACCCCGCCATCGGCGGGCATCGCGTCGGCGACCCGGCCGAGCACCCGGTATTCGCCGGTCGGAGTGCGTTCGGCGACGTCACCTGTGTGATACCAACCGTCCCGGAACGCCTGGGCGGTCGCCGTCGGATCGGCGTGGTAGCCGCGGCTCGTGTGCGGCGATCGCGCCAGGATCTCCCCGACCGACCGGCCTGCGTCGCCCTCGCCGGCCGGCGGTTGCGACGGCTGCCCGGTCAACGGCCCGAGCTGCACCTGCACCTCGGGGAGCGGCCGCATCCCGCGGTCCTCCTGGGGCACGTCGTCCAGATTGCCCAGTACGATCCCGAACTCCGTCGATCCGTAGATCCGCCGGATGTGGATGCCGAGCCGGTGCCGGCTCTGCCGCACCACGTCCTGGCTCAGGTACGCCCCGCCGCAGAGCGGCAGGCGCAGGCGGGACAGCGTCCGGGGACCGCACCCGGCGAGCTGGTCATAGTGTCGGGGCAGGGCGCTGAACACGGTCGCACCAGACCGGTCCAGGTCATCGACGAGCAGACCCGGTGCCGCCTCCGGGTCGGAGAGCACCAGCCGGGCGCCGGCCAGCAACGCGGGAAACATGTGTACGTCGACGCCGTGTGCCACGTCCAGCGGATGCATGGTCAGGAACACGTCGTCGGGTGTGATGCCGAGATAGGACAACCACGCCGACCGGTCCGCCAGCAGGTCGTCCTGTCGCCAGGACACCAGCTTCGGCATCCCGGTGGAGCCGGTCGTCTCCAACATCCGGAACAGCCCCGTGTGGACGGCCGGCTCCGCCGCACCGTCCAGTCGTGCCCGGCCGGTGACCAGCTCGTCCAACCCCACCGTCGGCAGTCGATCGTACGGCCCGTGGTCGGGCTCATCGACCAACAGTCGCGGCCCGGTGCGCTCGATCGACCAGTCGATCCGGTCGGGTGCGGCGGACCGGCTGATCGGCACGTGCACGGCTCCTGACCGGGCCAGCGCCAGGATCAGACCGACGTAGCCGGGAGAGTTGGCCAGTCGGGTGGCCACCACGTCGCCCGGTGCCACCCCGAGCGTGGACAGCTCGGCACTGATCCGCTCGACCAGGTGCACCAGCTGCGCGTACGAAATCTCCTCACCCTCGGCGGACCGTACGGCGACCCGGTCGCCGTGGTCGGCCGCGACCCGCCGGAAGGCTTGATACAGCACGCTCATCGCGCGGCCCGGTCGGCGGCCAGGGTGACCTGCCCTCGGAACAGCAGGCGCTCACCGTCGTCGCTGATCGCGGTGCGTCCGTGCAGCGTGCGCTGGTTGTCGATGACCATCAGGTCGCCGACCTGCCACGAGTGCTGGTAAAGGTAGCGGGGCCGGTGCAGGAACTCGCCGAGCCGCGCGAAGAACCGTGCCGAGTCCTCCTCGTCGGCACCCTTGACCCGCACCTGCCAACCACGCGGCACGCCAGGCGGGAACGGCAGGGTCAGGTTGAGGGAACGGACGCGTCCGTAGTCCCGCACAGCGGGGATCTCGTACCAGCTCTGCGGAACCGTGGGGAAGTACCCTCGCTCCTCGACCAGGTACTCCAACCCGGTGTGTTCGATCACCTGCCGCAGGTCGTCGGGCATCTCGGCCCAGGCCGCGAGCTGGTCACACACGGTCGTCTCGCCGGATCCGGGCCGGTCGGAGAACCGCGCCGCGTAGAGCACGATCAGGTCGGTCCGCTCCCCCACCAGCAGACCGTCGGTGTGCAGCGGAAGTGGTCCCCGCCCGGTGACCACTTTGCCGTCGTCGGCGGAGGCGTTCAATTCGAGCAGGTCGGCGCGGCCCTCGCCGAACTTGTGGTCGACGGTGTCGCCGAGGGCGTGCACCAGGCGCTGGAAACTGTCGGCGTCGAGGTCGAGGCCACGGACCAGGGCGAGGCCGGTGCGGGTCGCCGCCCGCTGGCAGGTGTCGACGAGGTCATCGGCGACGTCGGCGCCGAATCGGGTGCCCAGCCCGGACGGGGTGAGGCTCATGGTCGTCTCCTTGGTGGTCAGCGCTGTGGTCGAGGTCAACGACGGGCACGGGCGATGGCGCGCTCGTACAGGCGGGTGGCGTCCCACTCGTCCGGACTGCCGTCCGCCGCCACGGCGATCAGCTCCCGGAAACAGGCGCGGTAGACGGCGGAGCGGTCCACTCCTGGGGCATCGGCCGCCAGCAGCTTGATCACCCCTGCCTGAAGGCCGCCACCGTGGTGCACGGCCACCTTGCGACGCCAGGCGATCCGGTGCGGCAGGTGGTCGCTGACCGCCAGTCGCAGGTGATGCTTCTCCCGCCCGGCGTGCACCTTGCACGCGGGGGCGGTGTCCAGCGCCACTCGGATCACCTGCCAGTTCCAGAACGGATGGTGCACCTGCCGGCTGTGGGACAGGGGCAGCCGGCTGGAGAGCTCGTTGGTGAACCGGGTGCGGTGCAACGCGGCGAGCGTCTGGTCGACAAGTTCGTCGACGATGTCGAACGGTTCGTAGAGGCCGGCGTTGATCAGATCGCTGCCGTAGCCGGTCAGCAGCGTCTCATCCGTCGCGATCTCGGTACCGGCGTACACGGCCGAGGCGGTCAACGCCACCTCCACCACCTCCGACGCGGTCACGCCGAGGCCGCGTACGGCGCGCGGGATGGCGTCGAGGATCCGCTCCTCGCCGAGGCTGATCCGGGTCATGGGGAGGCCGAGGTGATCGCAGAGTTCGGCGGCGTCGTCGAACTCGTCGCCCCACGGGGTGCCCACGCTGTACGCCGTCAGCGGCAGCCCCTCGGCCGCGGCGAGCATGGTCACGGTCCCGGAGTCGATGCCTCCGGACAGCAACGTGGCGAACCGGCAGTCCGGCCGGTTCGCGGCGATCCGCCGGATCGTCTCCCGCAAGGCCTCCAGTTGGAGTTCGCCGGCGGCCCGGCCGACGGTGAGGCTCGGTCGACGCAGCTGCCGCAGCGGATCGTCGCGCATGGTGGCATGGATGGTCCAGCCTCGGGCATCCTGCCTGACCTGTTGGGTCGCCCCGAACGGCAGCCGGTGGACGTGCCGCAGCAGCGTCTCATCGCTCTCCGCGGTCGGTTCGTCGTCGCGTACCTCGACCGGCAACCCGAGCGCGGGCAGGATCAGCGGTGCCAGGAACGGGTCGGTGAAGTACGCGAACGCTGCCCTGGGCCGGTTGACCGCGACATGTACCGCGTCCTCGTTGAGCAGGGAGGTACGGATGGTCAGCCCACCCTCGTCGAGAGTCAGGCTGGCCGTCTGACCGTCCGTCGGGGACGGCTCTGCCCCGACGACCGCGATCGACCGCACGTCGATCTCCACCGGTGGGTGTGCGGGCAGTGCGCCGGAGAGGCCGGCGCAGTACAGGGTCAGGTCGCCGATCTGGTGCTGCGCGGCCAGATGCGCCAGCCCCGGCAGGCTTCGGTTGCTGACCACTACCCATCTGCTGGTAGCCATGGCGTTGTCTCCCGTCCGACGGCTAGCGATCGTTGGTGCCGATGACCTGGCGCATGGTCCGCTGTGCCTCTCCGGCGGCGAAGGCCGCCCGGTGTGCCTGCTTGCCGATGGTTCGCAACCGTTCGAGCTCGGCGATGTACGCCGCGTTGAGGTAGGGCTTCGTGCTGCGCAAGCCCGCCGTCGGGTACCCCGCGAATGTGGCCGCCCGCTCGACCGCGACATCACGCAGCTCCGCGGGCCCGGTGACCTCATGCAGCAACTGGTCGCGGAGGCTCCGCTCCGCCGGCCACACCTCGCACGACATCAGCATCTGCTGCATCACCGCCCGACCCACCGAGTGCTGCAACATGAACCCTCCGAAGGTGCAGGCGATGCCGAGCTGGAACTCCGGCATCTTCAACCGGCACCGGTCGCTGCCCAGCCGGTAGTCGGCGGTCAGCGCGATCTGCAGGCCGATGCCGATCGCATAGCCGTCGATCGCCGCCACCAGCGGCCTGTTGAACCGCAGGCAGGCGACATAGAGATCGGTGATGTCGTCGATCCACTCGTCAACCTCCTGGTCACCACGGAAGGTGGACGTCTCGTGGAAGTCGCCACCCACCCCGAATGATCGACCGACACCGCTGAACAGGACGACCGCCCGCACCTCGGAGTCGCCGAGGTCACGCATCATCGCGGTGAGTGCCCGCATCCTCGGCATCGACCACATGTTGTGGCGATGCCCCTCGGAGAACTCCACCACGGCCACGCCGCCGGCGGACATGTCGACGGTGAAGTGGCTCTCGACGTCGTCGGTGAGCGTCATCCGGTTCAGTCCCTCCGTGGGCTTGGACGGGTCGCCCGGTCGCGGGCAGCGAATTCCGGTCTCGGGGAATCGACAAACGGCACGCTCGACCGATTTCGGACGCCGCGGCGGACACGAGACCGGAACCATGTTTAGCAGCGCGACGAAAATTGTCAACGGCCACCCGTACAACACACACGACCTGATTTAGATCATCGATCATGCAGAGCACGTGGATCAATGCCGACAGGTAGATCCAGATAGGGTTCCGTTAATCGGAAATTTCTTCCCACATGACGGGAGACGGTACCACCAGGTCGCAGTTGCGCCACTACCATCAGCAACGGCCACGACAGTCCTGCCGCCTTCACGGCCACTGGTGAACACCAAGCCGTCGGGCACAAGCACGGTCAACCACGGGGAGCACGGCTGCGCGACAAACACTTGCCTAAACCTTCTTGAACTGCACATTCAGGGCCCCATCGGCCCCTCGGCACCGCCAACTTCCGCGCACCACCGGACCTCAGCGGCACACCAGCCGCCACCACCAGCCTGACCGACAGCATCCAGACGCCGGCCGGCATCCACCCCGCTCTTCGTGTCCCACTATACGAGATGCACACGTTCGGCAGTGGCGCCGAAGGCTAAATAGGCACTTCCCGAGAAACCGTCCCACAATTTCCCAGTTATTCCACAGCTGCGCCCAAATCGGGCGGAGGCGGTAACGCATGCGGTTTTTGAGTCGACGGCCGCTGACGAAACGGCGATAAAGCCAGAGAGGTGACGTGAAAATGACACAAAAGCTCTGGGGCGGACGCTTCTCGGAGGACATCACCTCCGAGGTGCTGGAATACACCCTCACCGTGGATGTCGACGTCCGACTCCTGCCGCACGACCTGTGGCAGAACGTCGCCCACGTGCTGCTGCTCGCCCAACAGGGAATCATCAACATGGACGCGGCCCGATCCCTGCTGAACCGGCTGGGCGAGTTGGACCGGGAACGCGAAGCCGGCGCCCTCACTCTCCGGCCCGAGTACGAGGATGTGCACCTCAACCTCGAACAGATGGTGATCGAGAAGCTCGGCCTGGACGTCGGCGGACGCATGCACACCGCACGCTCGCGCAACGACCAGGTCTCCACCGACGCCCGGCTCTACCTGCGCGAGGTGCTGCTGTCGGCCATGACGGCGAACCTCGATCTGATCGATCTACTGGCCGAGGTCAGTGACGACGACCTGACGACCGTGCTGCCCGGCTACACCCACAGCCAAGCCGCGCAACCAGTCAGCGTGGCCTTCTGGCGCACCGCGCACGCCAGCGCCCTGTCCCGCGACGTACGACGGCTGCGGGACGCCTTCGACCGGGTCAACGAGTCGCCCCTGGGCGCGTGCGCGCTCGCCGGCACCTCGTTCAACCTCGACCGGGACGCCACCGCCCGGTTGTTGGGCTTCGACCGGGTCCTCACGCACGCACTAGACGCGACCAGCGCCCGCGACCACATGATCGAGGCCGCGGCGGTCTTCGCCCTCGGCGGCAACAACCTCTCCCGGATGGCGGAGGAGATCGTCATGTGGAGCGGCCACGAGTACCGGCTCTGCGAGGTCGGGGACGCCTTCAGCACCGGCAGCTCGATCATGCCGCAGAAGAAGAATCCGGTCGTCGCCGAACTCGTGCGCGGACGCTCCGGCCGGACCGTCGGCGTCCTGATGCAACTGCTCACCGCAGTCAAGGGCGTGACCCTCGGATACAGCTGCGATCTCCAGGAGGACAAGCCCTTCCTCTGGCAGAGCATCGACACCTACCTCTCCGCCCTGCGAATCGTCGAGGCGCAGACCCGTACCCTGCGTTTCGATCCCGGGCGCGGCGAGGAACTCTGCTGGGTCAACTTCTCCACCGCCACCGAACTGGCCAACTACCTCGTCGCCGAGGCAGGTGTCTCCTTCCGCGAATCACATCACGTGGTCGGCCGGGTGGTCGGCCAACTGCTCGCGCGGCAAGCGACCCTCCGTGACCTCGACCTGGTCGCCGAACTTGTCGCCGCGGAGGGGTACCCCGTGGCCGAGCCCGTTCTACGGGACATCCTGGCACCGCGAAACGCCGTCAACGGCTACACGAGCGCCGGCGGCACCGCTGCCACGAGTGTCCGCCGCACCGCCGCCGAGCTGCGCGAGCGTTCGGCCGAGCAGCGCGCCTGGGTCGATGAGCGCCAGGCCGACCTGACCGCCGCCCGGGCGGCCACCTTCCGCTGCGCGGAGGAGGTGGCGGCCGGCGTCGCGTTGGACAAGGCGCTTCCCGCCGCGCTCTGCGCCGTCACCGACAAGGAGTCCCGATGAAGATCGTCCTGGCCTATTCCGGCGGACTCGACACCTCGGTGGCGTTGCACTGGCTACGCGAACGGTACGACGCGGAGGTCATCGCGTTCTGCGCCGACATCGGCCAGTTGGAGCCCCTCGACGACGTACGGGACCGCGCCCTGCGCACCGGCGCCTCGACCGTACGCGCCGAGCCGCTGGTCGACCGGTTCCTGACCGACTTCGCCCTACCCGCGCTCCAGGCGCACGCCCGCTACCAGAACAAGTACCTGCTGGCCGCGCCGCTGTCCCGGCCGCTGATCGCGCAGCGCATGGTCGAACTCGCCCACGAACTCGGGGCGGACGCGGTAGCCCACGGAGCGACCGGCAAGGGCAACGACCAGGTCCGCTTCCACGCCAGCGTGGTGGCGCTCGATCCGAGGCTGAAGGTGCTGGCGCCGGTCATCGACTGGGAGCTGACCAGCCGTGAGGACGAGCTTGCCTACGCCGAGAAGCACGACATCCCGGTATCGGTGCACAAGGAGAAGCCGTACAGCATCGACACCAACATCTGGGGCACCAGCATCGAATGTGGGGACCTGGACGACATCGCGTTGCCGCCGCCCCCGGACGCCTGGCAGTTGACCCGCGACCCGCGTGACGCGCCGGACGAGCCGACCCGGGTGCGAGTCGGCTTCGTGGCGGGTACGCCGGTCAGCTTGGACGGCGTACGTCTGGGGTTGCCCGACCTGGTCCGGCAGCTCAACAACCTGGCCGCGGCGCAGGGCATCGGACGGATCGACATCATCGAGAGCAGGATCGTCGGTTTCAAGTCCCGCGGCATCTACGAGGCTCCCGCCGCCACCGTCCTGATGGCGGCGCATGCCGAGCTGGAGTCGCTGGTGCTGGACCGGGAGACGCTGCACCACAAGCAGGCCCTGGCACTGCGCTACGCCGAGCTCGTCTATTACGGCTACTGGTTCAGCAACCTGCGCCGCGCGATGAACGCGTTCGTCGAGAACCTCCAGTCGGCGGTGACCGGCGAAGTGGTTCTCGACCTCTACAAGGGCGGCTGCACCGTGGTCAGTCGTGAGTCGCCGCATTCCCTTTACCGCCGAGGGCTGGCCACGTACGACGCCGGCGACGAATTCGATCATCGCGCGGGCGCGGGATTCGCGTACGTGTGGTCGCTGCCCCTGATCCGGCCCGAAATGGCGTGAGTGGAAGGAAGGTAGGCACATGCGAGTGGTCTTCATGGGCTTTCAGACCTGGGGACACCGGGTTCTACAAGCCCTGCTGAAGTCTCGGCACGAGGTCGTCTGGGTGATCACCCATCCGGAGAGCGACCACATGTACGAATCCATCTGGGACGACTCGGTGGCCGGCCTCGCGACGGAGCATCGAATTCCCCTGCTCGTCCGCAAATACGCCAACGACGACCAGGTCGTCGAACGGATGCGCGAGCTGGCGCCGGACATCATCGTCTCCTCCGACTGGCGCACCTGGCTGTCCCCTCAGGTCTACGGCCTGGCTCGACACGGCGCGATCAACATCCATGACGCCCTGCTGCCCCGTTACGGCGGCTTCGCTCCCCTAAACTGGGCCGTGCTCAACGGCGAGCCCGAGGTCGGGGTGACCGTGCACTTCATGAACGACGAGTTCGATCTCGGGGACATCGTCGTGCAGCAGCGGGTGCCGGTACGCGAAAAGGACAACGTCACCGACCTGTTCCACCGCACCGTCGAGATCTTTCCCAAGATCACTCTGTCCGCACTCGATCTGATCGAGGAGGGCACCACGCCATGGATCAAGCAGGATCCGAACGAGGCCACGTTCTTCCACAAGCGATCCCTGGAGGACAGCCGCATCAACTGGTCCTGGCCGGCCGATCGGTTGGCCAACCTCGTGCGGGCACAGAGCGATCCCTATCCGAACGCCTTCGCGTACCACGACACGAAACAACTGCGGGTGACCTCGGCATCGGTCTCCCGTAAGCGGTACGGCGGCACCCCTGGGCGGATCTTCTGCCCGGACGGCGAGGGAATCGTCGTGGTCTGTGGTCCCGAGGCCCACACCGGACGGGAACACGGACTGGTCATCGAACGGGTGCGCACGGTGGACGGGACCGAGCTACCGGCTCGTGCCTACTTCCGCACCATGGGGGGCTACCTGACCTCCCACCCCTGAGAGAGGCGATCTTGTTCAGTATCTTCCTGTCCCTCGGCTCGGCCGCGGTGCTGGGTGCCGCCGACTTCGTCGGTGGGATGGCCACCAAGCGCGCCGCGGCCGTCACCGTGGTGCTCTGGTCCAACGCCGCGGGACTGCTCACCGCGGTGTTGTTCGTCGGGCTGATCGGCAACAGCGGCTTCACCGCCGCCGACCTGGCCTGGGGAGCCGCGGCTGGGCTCGCCGGCAGCATCGGCGCCATGCTGCTCTATCACGCGCTGGCGCACGGGGTGATGAGCGTGGTCGCGCCAACGACCGCCGCCATGGCCGCGATCCTTCCCGTGATGGTGGGACTGCTGACCGGCGATTCGGTCACGGCGACGACAGCCGCCGGTCTGCTCTGCGGACTGGTGGCCATCCCGTGCGTGTCGATGACGACCTCCGGTGACCGGTCCGGCCGCCGGCTGGCGCTGGGAAGCATCGCCGGCGCGCTGGCCGCCGGTGCCGGCTTCGGACTGTTCTTCGTCCTGCTGTCGCGTACCGGGGACGCTTCGGGTCTGTGGCCGCTGGTGGCCGCGCGGTGTGCCTCCCTGGCCATGTTGGCGGTGCTGTGGCCCTTCGCCCGCTGGCCGGTGCGGGTGTCCGGGACGACCGCCCGACTCGCCCTGCTCTCCGGTGGGCTGGACATGTTCTCCAGCGTGCTCTACCTGCTGGCCGTCCGAGAGGGTTACCTCTCGGTGGCGGGGCTGCTGGCGTCGCTCTATCCGGTCAGCACCCTGCTGCTGGCGAGGGTGGTACTGCACGAGCGGGCGACGCGGGTGCAGTGGGCCGGCGTCGGTCTCGCCATGGCCGGGGTGTTCCTGTTGGCGATGCGCTGACGCACGCACCGGCACCGGGGTGGTTCCGGCCCAGGGGTCACCCCGGTGCGCTCAGGTGGTGTAGTCGGCGTTGATCCGGATGTAGCCCTCGGTCAGGTCGCAGCCGTAGACGGTGAACGAGCCGTCTGCGATGCCGAGGTCGACCTCGATCACCACGTCGTCGCGGCGCAGGTGCTCCTGCAACAACCGAAGCACCTCGTCGGTGGCGGCGGTGGGATAGACCTCCAGGCCGCCGAAGCCGATGCGGATCCGATCCGGCCGGATGTCCTCGTCGTCCTCACACTTGCCCACCGCCATCGCCACCCGACCCCAGTTCGGGTCGGCACCGTGCACAGCGGTTTTCACCAGCGGCGAGTTCACCACGGTCTTGCCGACCCGCTTGGCCTGAGCGTCGTCACGGGCGCCGGTGACCCGTACCTCGATCAGTTTGCTGGCGCCCTCACCGTCGCGGGCCACCATCCGCACCAACTCCAGCGCGCAGGCATGCAGCGCCGCGGCGAACTCGTCGAGGTCGACCGGTCCGGCAAGCCCGTTGGCGAAGATGGCCGCCGTGTCGCTTGTCGACGTGTCGGTGTCGATGCTCACCGCGTTGAAGGTTTGGTCGATCACGGCACGGAACACCCGATCGAGATCGGCGGGACCGATCTCGGCGTCGGTGCAGAAGAACGTCAACAGGGTGGCCATGTTCGGCTCGATCATCCCGACGCCCTTGGCGACGCCGACCAGGGTGGCCGAGCCACATCGCGCCCGCGCCACCTTCGGATGGGTGTCGGTCGTCATGATCGCCCCGGCCACCCGGTCGAAATCCGCGGGCGGGAAAGGCCAACGCAGATCGGCCAGGTGCGCACGGATGCTGGGCATCGGGTACTGCCGGCCGATCACCCCGGTCGAGGCGATCAACAACTCGTCCGCGGCCAGCCCGATCGCTGCGGTTACTTTCGACTGGATCTCGCGGGCGTTCGCCATGCCCTCGTCGCCGGTGGCCACGTTGGCGTTGCGGGCGAGCACCACCACCCCGCGCGCCGCCGACGTGGGGGCCGCCCGGCTGAGCAGCACGCTGGGCCCGGCGAACCGGGATCGGGTGAAGACCGCCGCGCTGACCGCCGGCACCTCCGAGACGAGCGCGACGAAGTCGTCACCCCCGTCCCGCAGTCCGGCATTGCCCACCAGCGCACGAAAACCCTGAGGGGCGGCGGTGTCCATCAGACGACTCTCCTCATCGACCGCGGCCCTCATCGACCACGGCCGCAGAATCATACAGTCAACAGCATAAGAGAACATTGCGGTACGTACATGCCCCACCGCGCCTTGCGATCATGATCCGGTGACCACCCCCGTCCCGAGCGCGTCGCACCCTTCTCCCACTACGGTTTTGTCCGGCAAAGAGGGGGAATGCCGGTCCGGTCCTGCCGGGAACTCCACGGACCGAAAGGCCAACCGGTGAGCACAGATCACGCCAGCAGCTTCGTGCCGGCCGACCCGTGGCCGCTGCCCCGCGACGCCACCGTCGCGGACCACATCGTGCAGCGGTTGGCCTGCTGGGGTGTCCGCCGCTACTTCGGCTACCCGGGCGACGGCATCAACGGCATGACCTCCGCCCTGCAACGCACCTGCGAGCAGGCGCAGTTCATCCAGGTGCGGCACGAGGAGACCGCGGGTTTCGCCGCGTCGGGGCACGTCAAATACGGTGGCGGGCCGATCGGCGCGGTGCTGGTGACCAGCGGGCCGGGTGCCATCCACGCGCTCAACGGGCTCTACGACGCCAAGCTGGACCACCAGCCGGTGGTGGCTTTGGTCGGGCACACCGCGCTCACCGCCGAGGGCGGCGGCTACTACCAGGAGGTGGACCTGCTCGCCCTCTACAAGGACGTCGCGGCGGCGTTCCTCGCCCAACTGGACCACCCGTCGCAGGTGGGCCACCTGGTCGACCGGGCCTGCCGCACCGCGCTGGCCCGGCGTACCGTCACCGCACTGGTGCTGCCCCTGGACGTGCAGGACCTGGCCGCGATGCCTCACCCGCCGCACGCGCACGGTTATTACCACACCAGCAGCGTGCCGAGCAGCGCGACGACGGTGCCGCCGGCGGCGGACCTCCGGCACGCCGCCGAGGTGCTGGGCAGCGGCGAGCGGGTGGCCATGCTCGTCGGCCAGGGCGCGCTCGGCGCCGAGAACGAGGTACGCGAGATCGCGCACCGGCTCGGCGCGGGAGTGTCCACCGCGCTGCTCGGCTTCACCGTGGTGGACCATCGGGAGCCCTGGGTGACCGGTGCCATCGGTCTGCTCGGCACCCGGCCGAGCTGGCAACTGATGAAAGAGTGTGACCGGCTGCTGATCGTCGGCAGCAACATGCCGTACTCGGAGTTCTATCCGCCACCCGGCCAGGCTCGGGCGGTGCAGATCGACCACGACGGCACCCAGCTCGGTCTGCGGTACCCGACCGAGGTGAACCTGACCGGCGACGCCGCGCCCACCCTGCGCGCCCTGCTCGCCGAACTCGGCCCCGGGCCCGGGCCGACCCGCTGGCGGCAGACCATCGCCGGCGCCACCGCCGCCTGGCGGCAGTCACAGCGGGAACTGGCCGAGCAGAACGCCGACCCGGTCAACCCGCAACTGCTCTTCGCCAGCCTCAGCGAGAGACTCCCCGACGACGTGATGCTCGCCGTGGACTGCGGCACCACCACCGCCTGGTACGCCCGGCACCTCAAGGTCCGCCCCGGCATGCTGGCCAGCCTCTCCGGCACCCTGCTCTCCATGGGCGGTGCCATGCCGTACGCCCTGGCGGCCAAGTTCGCCCACCCGGACCGCCCGTTGGTGGCTCTGATCGGCGACGGCGCGATGCAGATGAACGGCGTCAACGAGCTGATCACGGTGGCGAAATACTGGCAGGGTTGGGCCGACCCCCGCTTCGTGATCCTGGTGCTCAACAACCGGGACCTGGCGTTCGTGAGCTGGGAGCAGCGCTCCAGCGAAGGTACCCCGATGTTCGCCGACAGCCAGCAACTGCCCGACATCGCCTACCATCGTTGGGCCGAGGTGCTGGGTCTGCGCGGCACCCTTGTCGACCACCCCGACCAGGTCTGCGACGCCTGGGACGAGGCCCTGCACGCCGACCGCCCCACGGTCATCAACGCCCTGGTCGACCCGGCCGAGCTGATGATGCCGCCACACTTCACCGCCGAGCAGGCCCGCAAGACCGCCGCCGCCGTTCTCCGCGGCGACACCGACTGGGCCGGCATCCTCCGCCGCGGCCTGCCCACCGCCGTGGCCACCTACCGCCCCCGCCGCCGGTGAAAGGAGGGGCCCCCTGCTAACGCCTGGTGTATAGCAAGGGTCCCCTGTTAACACC
>NZ_POTX01000087.1 GCF_003236305.1 Micromonospora endophytica
GAGATGAGCGCTAGTCTCGTGGGCTCGGAGAGGTGTATAAGAGACAGGGGGTGCCGATTTCCACGGTGATGTCGGCTCGGCGGACGCTGCCGTAGACGCAGGCTTGGCCGGTCCAACCGGCGAAGATCAGGCCGTCGCCGGGGCCGAGGTCGAGGCGGCCGGGTGGCCGGACAATGACGTCGGTCAGCCCGGTGGCGGCCAGCGCCTGCTGCACGGACTCCTCGTCGGGCTCGTCCCGGCCACCGGCGGTGAGCAGGTTGAGGCTCTGCGACACCTCGGACGCGCAGGATCGGGCACCGTCAGCCGCCAGCGGGTCGAGGTTGCCGCGCTGCCGGAAGGCCTTGTTGGCCGCCTGCTGGCGCAGGAACTCCTCCTGGCGCAACTGCTCGTCGGTCATCGGACTGCCGGCGTCGGTTACCGGACTGCCGGTGCCGAGCGATCCCGGCACGGCTGGGGAGACAACATCACCGTCCGGCTCGGGCACCGTCGCCGGTGGCATCCTGCTTGCGACAGCGCAGCGGGCCTCGGCCTCGGGTGTCACCAGAGCCGGTGATGCCTCCCGGCCCGGTGGAGCGGTGCCCGGCTCTGCGCAGGCGACCACACTGGACACCAACACCCCGCCCGCGACCGCTCCAACGATCCGTCGCCCCCACCTGACGACCCGATCACCATCAACGCCCCCCACGCCGCCACCCTACCGACCGCACACGCCCTGCGATGTCCCGATCTTGGTGCGAAAACGCCCCTCTGGGGGCACTTTCGTAACAAGATCGGTCTGCATCAGGAGATGCCGGCGAGGAAGGCGATCCAGGAGGTGGCGGGGAAGATCAGCGTGGGACCGGTGCGGTCTTTGCTGTCGCGTACGGCGTACCGCCGGCTGCCGTCGAGGACCGGGCCAGCCTCGACACAGTTGCCGTCGCCGTTGCCGCTGCGGGTGCTGACGTGCCAGGCCACCGGTAGTCCGGTGTGGGTGGATCGGTCGGCGGTCGCCATCGGCTCACTCCAGACGCGCTTCGAGATCGAAGAGGACTCGCTGCACGGCACCGTTGCGCAGCGCCGCCCGGCGTAGCCGATCGTAGCGCTGGTGCAGCGAATCGGCCTTCTCTCCTTCGACCACGACTGTCCCGACGACTGTGGAGATGCAGCCGGCGGGCGGATACGGCCGTCGCATCCGGAAGACGTCGAAGGCGCCGTTTGGGCTCGCGTGGGCGCCCGCCGCGAGTGGCAGGATCATGATCTCGACATTCGGCCAGCCGGCCATCGCGCGAAGGTGGGCGAGCTGGGCGCGCATCACCTCGGGACCGCCGATCATCCGGCGTAGCGCACCCTCGTCGATGATCGCGGAGAGTCGGATCGGCTCGGGCTGGCTCAGGAGTTGCTGGCGATTCATGCGCAGGTCGACGAAGCGAGTGAGCTGCTCGTTGGGGAGGTGGTCGTCAGCAGCCCGGATCACGGCCTCGGCGTATTCCCTGGTCTGGAGCAGGCCGGGGATCACCGAGTCCTGGAAGGAGTCGACCGCGGTGGCGCGGCTCTCCAGCCAGATCCAGTCGATGAGCGATGCGGCAACGTTGGCGGTGAGGCCGTCCCACCAGCCCTTCTGCCAAACGTCCTGCGCCATCGTCTTGAGGTCGTCGCGTCTCTTCGGGTCGTCGATGCCACACACGTCGAGATAGGTGAGCACCTCGGGAACCCGGGCCGGGAGCATGCCGGACTCGATCCGGCTGACGGTGCTGGCGTTGCGGTTGAGGCACTCGCCCACATCTCGGAGGGTGCGACCGGCCCCTTCCCGCATCTCGCGGAGTTGCTGATCGAGCCACTGGGCGCGAAGCGTGAAGGCGTGTTCGTTCGGCATCGCTTCTCCATTCGTCTCCAGAGAGCATGGCGAAGGTGCGCGACGCTGGGATCCTGGTTGCTGCGGCGACCAGGCCGCATGCGCACCTGGTCGGCCGTGCGGTCTATCCGACTGCGCTGGACAAGGCGGCGGCGCTGCTGCACGGACTGATGATGTGGCGGCCCCTGGATCTGTGGAACGCGGGGCTGGCCTGGGCCGCGATGCGGGTCTTCCTGAGCCGATCAGGTCTGACGTTCAGCATGCCGGCCAAGGAGCGGATGGCGTTGACTGATGCGTTGACCAGTGGCGAGGTCAATTCGGTGGAGGAGTTGGCCGTGCGACTGTCGCCGTACCTGGAGATGTCCAGCTGAGGCAAGAGGTTGAGGGCCGGGTCCGTGCGGACCCGGCCCTCGACGATGCTGTTACGTCAGCGTCAGCGCTCGATCTCGCCGGCGATGAACGCCTCGACGGCGGCGTGCGCGTCGTGGTCGGCGTACTGCTCCGGCGGGGACTTCATGAAGTACGACGAGGCCGACAGGATCGGGCCGCCGATCTTCCGGTCCAGGGCGATCTTCGCGGCGCGGACGGCGTCGATGATGACACCTGCCGAGTTCGGCGAGTCCCACACCTCAAGCTTCAGCTCGGCGTTGAGCGGGGTGTCGCCGAACGAGCGGCCCTCCAGGCGGATGTAGGCCCACTTGCGGTCGTCCAGCCACGGCACGTGGTCGGACGGGCCGATGTGCACATCGCTCTTGGCCATCTCGTGCGGCACCTGGGAGGTCACCGACTGGGTCTTCGAGATCTTCTTCGAGACCAGGCGGTTGCGCTCCAGCATGTTCATGAAGTCCATGTTGCCGCCGAAGTTGAGCTGGTACGTGCGCAGCAGCTCGACACCGCGGTCTTCGAAGAGCTTGGCCAGGGCCCGGTGCACGATGGTCGCGCCCACCTGGCTCTTGATGTCGTCACCGACGATCGGCAGACCGGCGTCGGTGAACTTCTGCGCCCACTCGGGGTCGGAGGCGATGAAGACCGGCAGGGCGTTGACGAACGCGCAGCCGGCGTCGATCGCGGCCTGGGCGTAGAACTTGTCGGCCTGCTCGGAGCCGACCGGGAGGTAGGAGACGACGACGTCGACCTGCGCGTCGCGCAGCGCCTGCGCCACGTCGACCGGCTCGGCGCCGGACTCCTCGATGATCTCGCGGTAGTACTGGCCGAGACCGTCGAAGGTCGGGCCGCGCTGCACGGCGACGCCGGTCGGCGGCACGTCGCAGAGCTTGATGGTGTTGTTCTCGCTGGCGACGATCGCCTCCGCGAGGTCCATGCCCACCTTCTTGGCGTCGACATCGAACGCCGCGACGAACTGCACGTCAGAGACGTGGTAGTCGCCGAAGGTGACGTGCATGAGACCCGGGACGCGGTCGTTCGGGTCGGCGTTCCGGTAGTACTCGACGCCCTGCACGAGGGACGAGGCGCAGTTACCCACACCGACGATGGCGACGCGGACGGAGCCCATCGCGTGTGCCTCCTTCTTTTCTGTCACGGCCGCTCTTTCCTGGTCTCTCCAGGCGGAGGCGGGCTGTTGTCTTCTCGTCGGCCACCGGCCGTCCCGTCCTGCGGGACCGTCGGGGCACGGCCGGAGCGCTCGTTGGCGATGAGCTCCTCCAGCCAGCGGACCTCACGCTCACAGGCATCCAGGCCGTGGCGTTGCAGCTCCAGCGTGTACGCGTCGAGGCGCTCGGCCGCCCGGCCCAGCATGTCGCGAAGACCCTCGCGACGTTCCTCGATGGTGCGGCGGCGACCTTCCAGGATCCGCAGTCGGGTCGCCTGGTCGGTTCGGGAAAAGAACGCGAAGTGCACACCGAAACCGGTGTCGCCGTACGTCTCCGGCCCGGTTTGCGCGATGAGCTGCGCGAAGCGTTCCTTGCCCTCCGCGGTGATGGTGTAGACCACCCGACCTCGTCGGCTGGTCAGCGCGGGAACCTCCTCGGCGGTGGCGGGTGTCTCGGCGGCCTCGGTGATCCAGCCCGCCGCCTGGAGGCGACGCAGGGTCGGGTAAAGCGAGCCATAGCTGATGGCGGCGCGGATCGCCCCGAGCTTGGCGGTGAGCTCCTTGCGCAGCTCGTAGCCGTGCATCGAGGCCTCCTGCAACAGGCCAAGGATGGCGAGTTCGAGCACAGCCACCCTTCCTTTACCCTGTGCGTGGAGCGCTAACCGCCACGATGTATCGGACCGATACATCGCACCGTAGCGTCTCACCCTGGCTGGGGCAAACACCCGCTCCGGTGCCTCCTGACCACGGATCGTGACGGTGGTCGCCTCCCCTGACGAGAGCGCGTACCCTTTGCCGCATGCGTACGCAGCGCCAGGTGGTGGACTACTCGCTCCGGAAGCGAGTGGTGCTGCGTGAACTCCTCGCCGGACGCGTAGGCACGTATGACCTGTGCGATGCGTCTCCGTACCTGAAGAACGCAGCCCGCTTCCACGGTGAGCCCACCGACCAGCGGTGTCCGATCTGCCGGAGTGAAAACCTCACGCACGTCCACTACATTTACGGTGACGAACTCAAGCAGTCCGCCGGACAGGCCCGTACGGTGGCCGAGCTGTCCGTGTTGGCGATGACCCTGCGTGAGTTCCAGGTCTTCGTGGTGGAGGTGTGTCTCGGCTGTGACTGGAACCATCTCGTCGAGCAGTACCTGCTCGGGCGGGATGGGCTGACCGGTGGCGTCGATGGCGGGTCGGAACAGGAGGCGGCGAGCGGCGTGGCCGCCGCCGCTGGAGCAGGTGCCCGACGAAGGCGAGAGGCGCAACGGTGAGTCGAGCACGATCGGCCGCCCCCGGCCGTGGGGTAACTGGCCGGGGGGACCGATGGCTCGTACGGGCGAATGGTCCGAATAATTCTTATCTGCACTCGAACGCGGTGGCACCCCCGTGCCCTGTGGACGGGTGTTGCAACTCACGGCAAACCGGTGGCGGCGCACCAGCGCCGCACCGCGACGGCAGGGTGTGAGGAATGAACTCGTACGGTGACCCCAGCTCCTCGCGCGGCCGGGCCCGGATTCCGGGCCAGGACGACGGGCAGGCGGACGACGTGTACCGCAGCCCAGGTGGTGATCCGCGCGCAGTCAACTGGTCGGCCGGGCCGGATGGCACAAGCCCGTCGGCCCGTGCCCCGGTCGGCGGGCGTGCCTCGGTCGGCGGCTCGGCGAGCGTGCCGCCGCGTGGCGGACCCGCCGCCGGTTCGTCCTCGGTCGGTGCCGCGCCGGTGGGCCGGGCCGGTCCGGGCCGCGCCTCGGTGCCGGTTTCCCCGGCGGCGCCCGGTCGGGCCTCGGTGCCGGTCTCTCCCGCCCCGGGTCGATCCGGCCGCGCCTCGGTGCCGGTGAGCCCCGCTCCTGGCCGGGCCTCGGTCGGCGCCGTCGGTGCGGCCTCGGCCGGTCGGGCGAGCGTCGGCGCGGCCTCCGTGCCCGGTGCCCCGGGCCGGGCCGCGGTGGCCCGCGCGAGCGTCGGTGGACCGGGTGGGCCCGGCGGACCGGGTGGACCCGGCGGACCAGGGGGGCCGGTAGGACCGGGTCGCGGCGGACGTAACCCGGAGGCGGCGGCCCGCGCCCGCAAGCGCAAGCGGATGAACATGCTGATCGCCGGCTTCGCGGTCTTCATCATGCTGGCCGGCATCGGCGTGGTCGGGTTCACCTACTACTCGACGAACGTGGTGCTGCCCAAGGAGATCCCGCTGCCGCTCTCCACCACCGTCTACGCCAAGGACGGCAAGACGCTGGTGGCCAAGCTCGGCAACGAGAACCGCATCTTCGTCACCATCGACCAGATCCCGGAGCACGTGCAGAACGCCGTCGCGGCGGCTGAGGACCGCAACTTCTACCGGCACTCGGGCGTCGACTACAAGGGCATTGCCCGGGCCGCCTGGAACAACCTCTCCGGCGGTGACAAGCAGGGTGCCTCGACCATCACCCAGCAGTACGCCCGCAACGCCTACGAGAACCTCCAGGACGACAGCTACGCCCGGAAGGTGAAGGAGGCGATCCTCGCCTCCAAACTGAACGACAACTTCGGCAAAGAACAGATCATGGAGAACTACCTCAACGTGATCTACTTCGGCCGGGGCGCGTACGGCATCGAGGCGGCGGCGCAGACGTACTTCAACACCACCACCAAGAAGCTCACCGTGGCGCAGGGCGCGGTGCTCGCCGCGTTGATCAAGCAGCCTGTCGCCAGCGCCACCCACCAGGGGTTCGACCCGGCGGTCAACCCGGAAGACGCAAAGTCCCGGTGGGACTACGTGATCAACGGCATGGTCGAGGAGGGTTGGCTGGACGCCCCGGGCAAGGAGCCGCGGCCGACCGAGTACCCGAAGGTGCAGAAGATCAAGAAGGACAACGGCTTCGGCGTCGCCTCCCCGCGTGGAAACGTGATCAACTACGTCCGCAAGGAGATGGCCGAGTGGGGCATCTGCACCGAGACGGGTGAGCCCGGCAAGCCCACCTGTGTGGACGAGCTGCGCGAAGGTGGCTACCGGATCACCACCACCATCGACCCGAAGATGCAGAAGGCCCTTGAGGAAGTGGCCCAGGTCGGCACCAAGGGAGCCTTCCTGGCGGATCAGCCGAAGAACCTGATGCCGGCGGTGGTCTCGGTCGAGCCGAAGACCGGCCGGGTGCTCGCCTACTACGGCGGCAACAGCGGCGCGGACTTCGACTACGCCGGCATCAACACCGACTCCAACGGTGACCTCGTCGGCGGCCACTCGCCCGGTTCGACGTTCAAGATCTACACGCTCGCGGCGGCCATCGACGCCGGCATCTCGGTGAAGTCGCACTGGGACGCCACCCCGTTCACCCCCGAGGGCTTCAAGGACCCGATCATCAACGCCGGCCGGGACCTGCGCGGGCAGTGCAACAAGTGGTGTTCCCTGGAAGAGGCGACGATCCAGTCGTTCAACGTGCCGTTCTTCCACATCGCGGATGAGATCGGCACGGACAAGGTGATCGACATGGCCCGGCGGGCCGGCATTCGCACCATGTGGACCCTCGAGCCAGTCAAGGCGTACGACCTGATCAAGAACAAGCCGAAGGATCTCGCGCCGAGCAAGTTCGACCGGGTGGCCGCCTACGGCCAGTACCCGATCACCGTGCTCGACCACGCCAACGGTCTGGCCACCCTCGCCAACGGCGGCAAGTACAACAAGGCGCACTTCGTGCGGGTGGTGGAGAAGCAGAACAAGCAGACCGGCAAGTGGGACAAGGTCAAGGGCACGGGCGAGAAGCTCGATCCCAAGCAGGTGATCCGGGCCGAGGTCGCCGACGAGGTGACCGCCGTGCTCAAGGAGATCCCCGGCAAGAACAACGCCACCCTGGCCAACCGCCAGGCGGCCGGCAAGACCGGCACCTGGCAGCTCGGCGACACCGACAAGAACCAGGACGCCTGGATGGTCGGCTACGACCAGAATGTCGCCACGGCGGTGTGGATCGGCAGCCGCGACACCAAGAAGCGGGCCATCGTCGACCGCAACGGCAGCAACATCGGCGGCGGCAGCCTGCCGGCCCAGCTCTGGAAGCGGTACATGGACGAGGCGCTCAAGGGCTACGATCCGTCCAACCTGCCAAGCGTCACCGGCGTGGGGGACCAGGACGCCGGCAACGGCGTGCCGCCCGCTCCGCCGGCCCCAGAGAACAACGGGTGCGCGCCGACCGACCTGGTCTGCCAGCTCAACAACGGCAACAACGGCGGAAACAACGGCGGCGGCAACGGTCCCGGTAACGGCGGTCCCGGCAACGGTGAACCCGACATCGGCAATCCGATCGACGACAACCCCTTCGGACCGCCGACGAACGACGACGGCGGTGGCGGCGGAGGGCTGCTACCAACGAGAACCACCAACCGGGATTAATCTCCTTCGACGCCGTGGGCGGCCGGACACCTGATCCGGCCGCCCACGGCGTTTTGCGTACGCCGCGGTACATGGAAGAGGCACTGACGGGTTACGAGCCGTCCAACCCCTACCGACGTGACCATCGCTGGATGAGTTTTATCGACAGCTGCGCAACCCGCAGTTGTTTCTGCTGACCTGCAGGCGCATCTACGCCAACCAAGAAGCGACGAAGCGGGGGCCGGCGCAGAGAGCGTGGTGCGGTGGGCGACCGCGCGGCCGCCCACCGTGCCACGTTCAGCCGGAGTAGGAGCGATCAGGCATGGGCGGTCAGGTCGGGTCTGGTCGGCGCGGCCTGGGCAGTACCGGCCGGAACGATGGCGGTAGCCATGGCCATGCCGGTAACCGTTACGGCGCCGAGTAGCCGACGGCGTGACAAAGAACTATCCATCACGGCCTCCGTTCCTTTCCGATCTTTGCTTATGGCGGAGTGCGATCATCCAACACAGGCCGATCACACTGATCACGAAGATCAGGGAGAACACCACGATGGCTGGATTAACCCATGCCGGGACGAGGTCGTAGTTGGGATTGCACTTGTTGCTCAGTGGGAAGACGCGAAAGCGGTCGTCTCGGTTCACTTCCCGGTAAGCGGCATCGAAAGGTTGACGGTGAACGAATCTGCAGGTTTCCTCGCTGTCGAGCCCACCGGATGAAAGTCCCCGAAACCACACGAGCACTGCGAGGAAAAAGGACGCCCAAGTAGCGTGGCCGAACCAGGCTGGCCGCTTCCAGGTGCCAGCGTGCAGCCCTTGGACCAGTCGCCAGACACTGAACGCGGGGACAGTGAGGACGAGCAGAAAGGGAATCAGTGAAGCAACGTACTCCAACGGTCGTCAACGCCCTCTCGGCTGTTGTGCTGCCCGCGTCAGATACTTCGCGTGATTCGTCCGATAGGTGGACATTGATTAGTACGCCCGACAACATGGCGCCAGCCATCGTGATGAGCTGCGTGCGCGCGATGCCGAGCGTAACGTCAGCTGCTGTCAACGCGTTGTGCGCGGCAAACCGACAGTTCTCCACCGTCGTCCAGCGCTGCGGCGGGGGGCGGCGGGCAGGGGGACGACACCAGATAGGCGTCTCTCGTGTGCGTATGCCGGTGCTGTGCGTGTGCGGGTGATCCGCACGGCCTGCTGGGCGTGGGGAACTCGATGCCACTGGGAGTGTATGGACGGTCAACGCCTTGACGGTCCGGGGTTCACGGCGGCCGTGTCCGGTGTCGCGGTGTTGGTGCCCGGCCGGGACCTGTGACCAAGGGCAGTTGCTTGAGCTGGGCGAACAGGGTGGGCTGGTTGCTTCGACCGACACGTACAGGTGCTCGTCGGCAGCGGGGACGGTTCGGGCGTGGGCGTCCTGCGCGTGTAGCGGGTCGGCGACGATCACCATATTCGCCAGGCCGCCCAACCGAGCCTCGACCGTTCGGCTTCTGCCGCGACGATTGATACGGCAGGATGCACGGTCATGAGCACCCAGTCGACGCCCGGCATCGATGGACCGGATGTCCCCGATCACCCGTCCCGGTCCGACGGCTTCGTCCGCGGGCTCTCCGGACTCATCGGTGGCCCGCTCGGCGACCATGCGGTCACCCGTGACCGGCCGATGGCCCACCGGTTCTGGACGGCCGCGCGGATCGTGCTCGCGCTCACCTGCCTGACCCTGGTGCTGCACTGGGTGCAGAAATCACCCTGTCAGGACGGCGCCTGGACAGACAACGAGCAGTACACCCGCTTCTGCTACACCGACGTGCTGGCGCTCTACTACGCCGAGAACCTCAACCACGGCGCAGTGCCCTACCGGGACCACCCCGTCGAATATCCGGTGCTCACCGGCTACTTCATGGGGGCGCTCGGGCTGCCGGTGCATTCGGCCGGTGAGGGCAACCCCGAGATGAACCAGGTCCAGTGGTTCTACAACCTCAACGCGCTCGTGCTCGGTGCGCTGGCGGTGGCCACGGTGGCGGTGCTGCTGGCGCTGCGTCGCCGCCGGCCGTGGGACGCCGCCCTCTTCGCGCTGTCCCCCGCGCTGCTGCTCACCGCGACCGTCAACTGGGACTTCCTCGCCATCGGGCTGGCCGCGTTCGGCCTGCTGGCCTGGGCCCGTACCGCTCGACGCTGGGGAACCCACCCGGAACAGGAATCCCCACCGACGCGGTGGATGCTGATGGCCGCCGTGGCCGGAGTGCTGATCGGGCTCGGTGGCGCGGCCAAGATGTGGCCGCTGTTCCTCTTCGGGCCGATCCTGGTGCTGGCGATCCGCGCCGGCCGGATCTGGGCCGCCGTGCTGCCCATCCTCACCGGCGCGGCGACCGTGGTGCTGGTGAATCTGCCGGTGGCGATCCCCTACCGGGAGAACTGGGGTCGCTTCTTCGACCTGAACACCACCCGCCCGATCGACTGGGGCACCCTCTGGTACATCGGGCGCTACCTGGACGGCAAGTTCGGCGACCCGGCCAGCCAGGGCCCGTTCCAGTGGCTCGACGCCAACATTCCCACCCTCAACTGGGTGTCGTACGCCCTGTTCGGGCTGGCCTGCCTGGGCATCGGCCTGCTCGCGCTGCTCGCGCCGCGCCGGCCCCGGCTCGCCCAACTGGCCTTCCTGGTGGTGGCCGCCTTCCTGATCTTCAGCAAGGTCTGGTCGCAGCAGTTCGTGCTCTGGCTGCTGCCGCTGCTGGTGCTGGCCCGACCCAAGTGGGGGGCGTTCCTCGCCTGGCAGGCGGCCGAGGTCGGCTACTTCATCGCGTTCTACGGCGAGCTGCTCGGCGCGTCGACCGGCACCCCGGTCTTCCCGGAAGGCGTGTTTGTGCTGGCCGCGAGCCTGCGACTGGCCACTGTGGTGGCGCTCTGCGTGCTTGTCGTGCAGGAGATCCTGCACCCGGAACGGGACGCCGTCCGCCGCACCTACGCCGACGACCCGGACGGCGGCGTCCTCGACGGCACCCCCGACGCCCCCTGGCTGGAACGGTGGCGAGCCCGCCGCACGACTCCCATGCCGACCCCCGTCCCCACCACCTGACGCTGGCCGTTGACCTAATTAGCCGCGCAAGTCCAGACGGGCGCCGGCCAAGTCAGGATTTGCGGGAGTCTGCCCGGCGCAGGGATCAAGCCTGACCGCCCGGAGCCGGGCTGGCTCCCGCAAATCCCCCAGCCGGACCAACTCTAGAGACGGAACACGACCACCGTGCCGATCTCCTCGCGGGTGATGCCCAGGTGGTCGACCGGCGCGTCGATGCTGATCTCCCACGGCGTGCCGGTGACCTGGTCGCGCAGCACCAGCACGTTGCGGACGCTGAGGGTACGCAGGTAGTCGATGCTCGTCTGGTCAGGGAAGGACATGGTGACCCGGCGTACCTCGTCCAACTGGCGCGGGGTGAAGCCACTGCCCCCGTTGACGATCTGCTGGAATCGCGTGGTGGACCAGAGCATCACCGGCTGGTCGTGGTTCTGCCCGCTGGGCAGCACCAGCAACGGGCCGTCGACCGTACGCATGGCGGCCGGTTGCGGTGGCACCACCGGGTGTGGCGTGGTGTTGGTCCCCTCGGCGATCACCAGCAGCAGCGGCACCAGGGTGGCCAGGCGCAGCCACGGGTTCGGCCAGGCGGGAACCCGCGTCGCGGAGATCTCCCGGACCCGTTCGGCGAACGCACCCACCGCACCGGCCGCGAGCAGCCCGAGCAACAGGAGAGCCCAGAGCATGAGCCGGCTGGGCGTACGGATGCCGGACCAGCCGGGCAGATACTCGAAGAGCGGCACGTAGGTGAAGCGACCGCCGAAGAACTCGGTGCCCATCGACAGCGTCATCGCCACCAGCACCCCGGCGAACAACAGCAGGCGGTGCCGGAGCTTCCAGATCGAGAAGAACAGGCCGCCGAGGGCCAGCGCGTAGAGCACGAAGCCCGGCAAGAGGGTCATCTCCGGATGCCACGGCAGGATCGATCGCGCGCCCTCGTGCAGTCCACCCCAGACACGGGACTCCGCCGGGGCGGTGACGAAACCGCTGATCGGGGGTGAGAAGACGGCGATGTCGTCGATGCTGCGTTCCGCGTGCGGGTGCAGATGGGCCACGGTGAAGTAGGGGATGGACAGCAGCACGCCGACCCCGGCGAAGATCAGCCCGCCGATCACGTCGGCGGCGAACAGGCGCTGGCCGAAGGGCCGCTTGACCCGCCGGAAGATCCGCTTCGAATACCAGACGACGACGCTCACCAACACCGTGCCGGCGAGGACGTACGCGAACGGCAGACCGATGCCGAAGCCGAGACTCAACTGCCAGGCCGCCACCAGCCAGCCGGCGTAGACCCAGCCCACGCGTCGGCGCTCGGGTCGATAGCCGTGCCGCAACGACCAACCGTGCCCCCGGGCGAGCATGGCCAACGCCAGCGGAATGCCTCCGTTGGAGATGACGTGCAGGTGACCGGCCTGGGACAGCAGCCACGGCGCGTAGGCGTAGCTGACTCCGGCCACCGCCGACCCGATCCGGCCCGCCCCGAGCTGCCGAGCCAGCACGTACGCGCCGAAGGTGGCGAGCGCGTGCGCCAACACGAACATGATGTTGTAGCGAACGAGGGCTGCCTCCGGCCCGGTGCCGATCATCCCCGCCGGCGCGTAGCCGAGCAGGGTGTCGGAGAAGGCGAAGCTCCACCGCTCGGGGTAGAACGCGTTCCCGTGCCACAACTGGGCGGGGTCGGTCAGCAAGATGTGCCCGGACCAGGCCATCTGCCACGCCTGGAGGCTCGGATCCCAGTAGTCGTGTGGCAGTGTGTGTTGCGGGTAGCGCAGCGTCGGCCAGGTCATCAGCACGGCCAGCGCGAGCGAGCCGAGGGCGGCCAGAGTCCATTCATGGATCAGGAACCGACCGACCCTGCGACCCAGCCGCCCGTACCAGGTCGGCACCGGCGCGGGAGCGGGGCCGAAAGCGGCCCACGGGTCCTTGTCGGCCTCCTCCGCCGACGCCTTCTCCTTCTCCTTGCCCTTGTCCTTCTTATCGGGATTACCCTTGTCGGCCTTGTCCCCATCCGCAGCCGCCGCCGTGACGGCCTTGTCCCCATCCGCCGTGGCCGTGTTTCCCTCCGCGGTGGCCGGCGTGGCCTGCTGGCCAGCCTCGTTGGGGGCGTCCTTCGCGGCGGCCCCGTCCGTGGTGGCGGCGTTCGCTGAGGGCCCGTCCGTGGTGGCGGCGGCCTTGTCCGTTCCGGTGGCGCCCGGGGCGGCGTGGGCGTCGCCGGTCTGGTCAG
Source organism: Micromonospora endophytica (assembly GCF_003236305.1). Lineage (GTDB taxonomy): Bacteria > Actinomycetota > Actinomycetes > Mycobacteriales > Micromonosporaceae > Micromonospora > Micromonospora endophytica. The sequence goes on from NZ_POTX01000087.1 coordinate 12,997, forward strand.
CGCCGGCGGCGTCCTTGGCGGTGGTGGGCGGCGTGCTTGAGGTGTCTCGGCTGCCGCCGCCGATCGTGCCCGGGTCGGGTTTGTCGGAGGAGGACTGGTGCGTCGTCATCGTGCCGGCGTCTCCCCAGCGAGCTGCCCGCGCAGGAAAGCGATGTCGTGGCTCTGGCCTTCGGTGCCGCCGGGGGTCTCCACGATGACCGGGGCTCCCGCCGCCCGGATCACCGACACCACGAGTTCCGGGTCGATGGTCCCGCCGTGCAGGTTGTCGTGGCGGTCACGGCCCGACCCGAACGTGTCCTTGGAGTTGTTGGCGTGAATCAGGTCGATCCGTCCGGTGATCGCCTTCACCCGGTCGACCAGACCGAGGAGTTCCTCGCCACCGGCGTGGGCGTGGCAGGTGTCGAGACAGAAGCCGACCTGGTGGTCACCGATGGCGTCCCAGAGCCGGGCGAGCGCATCCAACCGTCGTGCGCAGGCGTTCTCGCCACCAGCGGTGTTCTCGATCAGCACCGGTAGCCCGAAACCGCCCGCCTCCTCGGCGTACGCCAGGGCCTTGCGCCAGTTGTCGAAGCCGGTGGCGGGGTCGTCGCCGGAACTGACGTGCCCGCCGTGCACCACAAGCCCCTTGGCGCCGATCGCCGCAGCCGCCTTCGCATGGGCGAGCAGCAGTTTCCGGCTGGGGATCCGGATGCGGTTGTTTCCGGTGGCAACGTTCACCACGTACGGCGCGTGTACATACACGTCCACGGCGGCGTCACGCAGACGCTCCGCGTCCACACGCGGTTGCGGCGCCTTCCAACCCTGCGGGTCGGAGAGGAAGAACTGCACGGCATCGGCCGCGCGGGCGGTTGCCTCCGCGAGCGGGTCCGTGGGATCGACGTGGGCTCCGATACGCATGCAGGGGAGCCTACGTCGCGTGGGCGACAGCCGGGACGATGCCATGGTGCTCGGTCGCGTCACCGGGAACGACGTGAGTCGTTGATGTCTATAGATCCGATAGTCAGGGCAGATCCGGTGTTCTGCTGATTAGCCCCGCCCGGGACGTCAGGGCCAGGCCAGTCGAGAAAATTGTCGGTATTTTCTGGGATTTGCCCCATCAAGCTCCTGCTTCCGCGATAACGTCAGGTAACAACGTGATAAAGCTCCGCGGGGCGTCTCCAGTCCAACCTCATCGGTGTGGTCGTTCCTCCCCAGGTCCCACCCAAGGAATGCGGACGAGGCGCCCCGCGGTCACCTGACCGGGGGTCCGGGTCGACAGCGACGTCGACCCGGACCCCCGGTTCGCTGCGTCAGTCACCTCGCTGCTGGTGATCGTCCGGGCCGGGTATCCTGGTCCGGTTGTCCGCTCCCGGGGCCGGGTCCTCCGGATCGGGGCGGGCCACGACGCACGACCTCCTGCCACGGAAGGACCGTGGCCGCTTAGCCCACAGGAGGTGAGCACGTCTTGCGTCATTACGAGATCATGGTGATCCTCGACCCCAGCCTCGAGGAGCGCACCGTCGCCCCGTCGCTCGACACGTACCTGAACGTGATCCGGACCGCGGGTGGCTCGGTGGAGAAGACCGACGTGTGGGGCCGCCGGCGCCTCGCGTACGAGATCAACAAAAAGGCCGAGGGCATCTACGCCGTGGTCGACCTCCAGGCGACGCCGGAGGCCGTGGCCGAGCTGGACCGTCAGCTCCGCCTCAACGAGTCCGTGCTGCGCACCAAGGTCATCCGGCCGGAGATGCGCTAGCAATCCACCCCGGCCCCACCGGAACAGCCTCATCACTGCTGTCGGAGGGTTCTGAGAACCTGTACGGCGGAACGGATGAGCGCGCGAGGAGTTGGTCATGGCAGGAGACACCACCATCACGGTCATCGGCAACCTGACCGATGACCCCGAGTTGCGGTTCACCCCCTCGGGGGCGGCCGTCGCCAAGTTCCGGGTCGCTTCGACGCCTCGGTACATGGACCGGCAGTCCAACGAGTGGAAGGACGGCGAGCCTCTGTTCCTCGCGTGCACCGTCTGGCGTCAGGCCGCGGAGCACGTGGCGGAGTCGTTGCAGCGCGGTGCCCGCGTGATCGTGTCGGGCCGGCTGCGCCAGCGGTCCTACGAGACTCGCGAGGGTGAGAAGCGCACCGTCATCGAGCTGGAGGTCGACGAGATCGGCCCGTCGCTGCGCTACGCCACGGCGAAGGTGCAGAAGATGTCCCGCTCCGGCGGTAGCGGCGGCGGCTTCGGCGGCGGCGGCAACAGCGGCGGCGGTGGTGGTGGCCAGGGCGGCGGCGGAGGAAACTTCGACGACCCCTGGGCTTCGGCCGCACCAGCCCCTGCCCGTTCGGGTGGCGGCAACTTCGACGAGGAGCCTCCGTTCTAATGGCGCCGAGCGCCCGTGATCGTAAACCAGGAGCAAGAGCAATGGCGAAGGCTGCGGCACTGCGCAAGCCGAAGAAGAAGGTGAACCCGCTCGACAAGGACGGGATCACCTATATCGATTACAAGGACACCGCGCTGCTGCGCAAGTTCATCTCCGACCGCGGCAAGATCCGTGCTCGGCGGGTGACCGGCGTTACCTCGCAGCAGCAGCGGCAGATCGCCCGTGCGGTCAAGAACGCCCGTGAGATGGCGCTCCTGCCGTACACCGCGACGGCCCGCTGAGAGGAGGCGCCGCCATGAAGATCATCCTGACTCAGGAGGTGTCCGGACTCGGCACCCCCGGCGACATCGTCGAGGTCAAGAACGGCTACGGCCGTAACTACCTGCTTCCGCAGGGCTTCGCGATCGCCTGGACCAAGGGCGCGGAAAAGCAGGTCACGCTCATCAAGCGGGCCCGCTCGGCCCGTGAGATCCGCGACCTCGACCACGCCAACGAGGTGAAGGGCCAGATCGAGGGCCTCAAGGTGAACCTGAAGGCCCGCGCCGGCGACGGCGGGCGGCTCTTCGGCTCGGTCACCTCGGCCGAGATCGTCGACGCCGTCAAGGCCGCCGGCGGTCCGAGCCTGGACCGCCGCCGGCTGGAGGTGGGCGGCCAGATCAAGTCGGTCGGGTCGCACCCGGTGCGGATCAAGCTGCACCCCGAGGTGACCGCCACCTTCAACCTGAACGTCGTACGGGGCTGACCCCGCCGACTTCACCTGACCGGGCCCGCACCGTCCATCGGTGCGGGCCCGCTCATGTCCGGCCCGCATCAGCCGATGGGCTGACCGGTCACCGCACTGATCATCACCGTCGACAACCCGCCGCCGACCACCGCGGCGGCCAGCGCGATCGTCGTCGACTTCCACGTCGTACCCACCCTCCGCAGCAGCATCGCGACCACCAGGCTGCTGGCCAACGCCAACCCGAAGCGCGGCATCCCGGCCACCATCGCGCCGAACGCCCGGGCCCGCTGTGAATCGCAGCCACCGCCGCTGATGTCGGTCACACAACCCGTCGGCGGCGTACCGTCCAACGTCAACAGCCAAACAAAGATCACCACCGCCGGCAGCAGGTAACACCCCGCCGTGTAAAGCAGCGGCAGCCACGGACCCCCCGGATCCGGATCGAGCAGGTCATCCTCCAGCCGCCGGTTCCAGCTACCGCCGACCGCCTCGATACCCCGGCGTACGGCCGCCATGCCGATCGGCCGAGCGGGAGCCGCCGGAGACGCACGACGCCGCGGCGACGCGCGCGGCCGAGGCGCGGTGTAACCCACCACCGGAGACCGCGGTGCCGACGCACTCGCGTCCACCCAACGAGGATCATCCCCGGCCAACCGGGTCCCCGGCCAGAAACCATCCGCTGCCGGCTCCGGCTCGGCCGGTTCCGCCCACGACCACTGACCCGCACCCGACGTGGCACTCGAACGCGGCGACTCCGTACGCTCCCGTCGGTCCCCATCCGAGTAACCGTCCCACCGGGAAGAGTCCCGCTGCCGATCCCGCCGGTCCGCCTCGGTGTGACGGTCCCACTGACCTGTGGTGTCGGGCTGAAGCCACTGAGCCGTCTGGTCCGGCTCGGCCCACTGCTCCGCATCGGCCGCCTGCAACCACTGACTCGTGCTGTCGGCATCCCACGGATCGGACGCCTCGTCGCGCCGGTCCGCACCAGCCGGCTGCTCCCACACATGCAGGCCGGAGGCGTCCCACGGATCCACCGCCGGCCGGCTCTCCGGCCCCCGCCCCGAGGATTCCGATCCCCGCTCCCAGGGCTCCGCCGCACGCTCCCACGGATCCGCCGCCGGCTCCACGACCGGCTCCGCCGCCCGTCGCCGACGCCGCGTAGGCGCCTCGGCGGCCGGCTCCGAACCGGCCGACTGCTTCCCCTCATCCTCCAGACCCGACCAGGTCACCTGCCGCTGGCGCGACTGCGCCCGACGAGGACGGCTCCGCGGCGCCACCCCGGAAACCGGATCGTCCTCCTCGGCACGACGGCTGCCGACGTACCCCTCTTCCTGCGGACGGTCGAAAGTCCACTCCCGCGTGTGGTCGGAAACCGGCTCGGCGGCGGCGTCGCGCCAACTCGACTCGGCCAACCGGCGGCTGCGGGTGGGCTCCGGGTCAGCGGCCCGCCGGCCACGACCCGTCCCCTCGTCGGCGGCCCGCCGACCCCCGACGGCATCGGTCGAACGCCAACTGCCGGCGTAACGCGGCCGCACCTCGTCATCGTCGTCATCCGGCGCGGCATGCCGACCGCCGCCGTCGACGCTGCGTACGCCCGACTCCAGCGCCCAACGCGGCAGGTACGACTCCTCCGGCTCCTCCTGGCCACGCTCGATGGCGCGGCGGCGGCTCGGGGTGCGGTAACGCTCCACGGCGGAGTCGTACTGCTCGTCCGGGGAAGGCTCGACGGGATCGGCCCACGAAGCGGCCGACCGACGCTCGCGCGGGCCATCATCACCGCGTCCCCAGTCCCGGTAACTCACGGCCGGAGCGTGACCCTTCTCAACCGAACGTGCAATCCGCTGTCCAGGTGTAGCCGTAGGGCACCGATCCTACGGGACGATCAGGACAAAGCCCTACCCGAAAGTTACATCCACAGCCTGGGGATAGTACCTGCCCAGGTCAGCGACGTGTGAAGCGGAATTCCCCACCCGTTATCCACACCCTGTGCACAGCCTGCACACACCCTTACCCCCCTGCATCCACAGGTTGTCCCGAGGCTCGTCCACCGCCGTGGTTGAGCGGCTGACCTCGGGTTCCGTATGGTTAGCCCCCGACCGGTCGCCCGATGACCCCCGATCGAAGCGGACGGTCGACGTTGTCGCAGCCGGGCGATAAGCCTGGAGCCGATCCGACGCAGTAGAGGGGGGCCCGGTGTCGGTCACCGACGACATGCGGACGGAGTCGTTTCCTGGCGGTGGACCGCCGTCCGGCTCGCCGCCCCGCGACGGCCAGTACGACAAGACGCCACCCCAGGACGTCGCCGCCGAGCAGTGCGTGCTGGGGGGCATGCTGCTGTCCAAGGACGCGATCGCCGACGTCGTCGAGATCCTCAAGACCAACGACTTCTACCGCCCGGTGCACGCCACCATCTTCGACACCATCCTGGAGATCTACGGCCGAGGTGAACCGGCCGACGCGATCACCGTCGCGGCCGCCCTGGCGGACTCCGGAGACCTGGCCCGGATCGGTGGCGCGCCCTACCTGCACACGCTGATCGCCAGCGTGCCGACCGCCGCGAACGCGGCCTACTACGCGCGCATCGTCAGCGAGCGGGCGGTGCTGCGGCGGCTGGTCGAGGCCGGCACCAGGATCGTCCAACTCGGCTACGGGACCTCAGGCGGCGGCAGCCGCGACGTCGACGACATCGTCGACCTGGCCCAGCAGGCCGTCTACGACGTCACCGAACGCCGGGTCAGCGAGGACTTCGCCATCCTCGCCGACATGCTGCAACCGACCCTCGACGAGATCGAGGCGGTCGGCGCCCAGGGCGGTGTGATGACCGGCGTGCCCACCGGCTTCACCGACCTGGACCGCCTGCTCAACGGCCTGCACGCCGGCCAACTGGTGATCGTTGCTGGCCGACCTGGTTTGGGCAAGGCACTTGCCCTCGACACTCCGCTACCGACCCCGGACGGCTGGACCTCCATGGGTGAGGTCAAGGTAGGCGACCAGCTGATCGGTGCTGATGGCAATCCGACCACAGTCACGCACGCCTTCGAGGTACGTGTCGATCGCCCCTGCTACGAGGTCGAGTTTTCCGACGGCTCCACCATCGTCGCGGATGCCGAGCACTTGTGGGCGACAACCACCCGGGCCACGCGGCGACAGCGAAACGAGCTACGGCCGAGTCATCAGTGGGACGCGCACGCGCGCTACGCCGCCACCGCGGCACACCTGACTGTCACCTCGTCTCCGGATCGACCGATGACATATTCGGAGGCGGTGAAGATCGCCGGGCCCGAGTTCCGGAACGTCCTGCTCGTCGTGGAGCACTCGCGAGTCGTCACCACGGAAGACATCGCCAGGACTTTGCGGCACCAAGCGGATGGTCGCGCGAACCACGCAGTGGACAACGCTCGCCCGCTGTCTCTCCCAGAGCGACGTGATTTGCCCATTCCTCCGTACACCCTGGGTGTCTGGTTGGGTGACGGGCACGCTGCCGGTGCTCGCTTCACCTCTGCGGATCCTGAAATTGTTCAGCACATAACCGACGATGGCTTCCTGGTGACCCCTGGCTCCGCCGCCTACTCTTACGGGATCGAGCTGCCGCCGCTGGAACCACTTGAAGAGCGTGCGTGCATCGTCTGCGGTATCACCTTCGCCCCTCGCGGCAATGCCGTTGTGACTTGTGGCAGATCATGTGGTGGTCGGTCGAGAGGCTCCGTAGAGGCCGAAGACCGCGGTGGTTGCGAGGCGTGTGGAGTGACCCTGGCGTCCAGTTGGGGTGCTGCCCGCCGCTGCGCGCCCTGCCGGCGACTGCACGGTTCCTTCACGGGACGTTTGCGGGCCGCTGGTGTCCTGAACAACAAGCACATACCTCAGCCCTATCTGCGGGCCTCCGAAGATCAGCGTCGGGCGCTCCTGGCCGGGCTGCTCGACACGGACGGCACCGCCGCTCCGGCCGGGCATGTTCAGTACACCACGACGTCCGAGCGACTGGCCGAGGACGTGTACGAACTCGTCGTCAGCCTGGGGTACCGCTGCTCCGTCAACCGTAAGACGGTCAAGGGGCGGCGGCCCGAAAGCTCGACCGCGTACACACTGAACTTCTCGACCACGGACGAGGTGTTCAGGCTGAGCCGGAAGCGGATGTCTCACGCACAGCGCCGGAGCAAGGTCGGTCGTGCGGGCGTCCGCTCGCGCTACATCGTCGATGTGCGCCCGGTGGCGAGTGTGCCGGTGCGTTGTGTCACGGTCGACAATCCGGATCACCTGTATCTGGCGGGCCGAGCCATGATTCCCACCCACAACAGTACGGCGAGCATGGACTTCGCCAGAAATGCGGCTATTCGGGCGAATCAGGCTGCGGCCATCTTCTCGCTGGAAATGAGCAAGGTCGAGATCGTCATGCGGCTGCTCTCGGCCGAGGCTCGGGTGCCCCTGCACGTGCTACGCAGCGGGCAGCTCTCCGACGACGACTGGACGAAGCTCGCCCGCTGCATGGGCGAGATCAGCGAAGCGCCGCTCTTCGTCGACGACACGCCGAGCATGAACCTGATGGAGATCCGGGCCAAGGCCCGCCGGCTCAAGCAACGCCACGACCTCAAGCTGATCGTCGTCGACTACCTCCAGCTGATGACCTCCCCGAAGCGCACCGAGAGCCGGCAGCAGGAGGTCGCCGACCTGTCCCGGGGCCTCAAGCTGTTGGCCAAGGAGGTCGAGTGCCCGGTCATCGCGGTCAGCCAGCTGAACCGTGGCCCCGAGCAGCGCACCGACAAGCGGCCTCAATTGTCCGACTTGCGGGAAAGCGGATCAATCGAGCAAGATGCCGATGTTGTCATACTTTTGCATCGCGACGACTACTACGACAAGGAGTCGCCGCGGGCCGGCGAGGCGGATTTCATTGTTGCCAAGCACCGAAATGGTCCGACCGACACGGTGACCGTGGCAGCCCAGCTGCACCTGTCGCGATTCGTGGACATGGCGATCGTCTGACCCGCGCGGGCCAGACTCAGCCGAGCGCCGGGAAGCGATCAGCCAGTAGGCCGAGTTGCTGCCGTTCCGGTTCGGCGCGGGCGCGGCGGTGAAGGTGGGACCGGGCCGGCCGGTGTGGGCGGCCCGATCGCCGGGGATGTCAGCCGAGGGGAAGCGGCCGGGAGCAGTGGCCGTCCGGGCTCAGCCGAACATGTCGTCCAGGAAGCTCTTGCGCTTCTTGCGCCGGTAGTGGCCGTGGTAGCCGTAGTGCTGCTGCTGCGCGTGCCCGTACGCCGGGGCTGGCGCCGGGTAGCCGTGCGCTGGGGGCGGCGGTGGCGGCACGGTGCCGTAGCCCGGCTGGTGCGGTGCGGGTGCGGGTG
>NZ_POTX01000088.1 GCF_003236305.1 Micromonospora endophytica
AGATGGGTATAAGAGACAGGGCCAGAGACGGCACCCACGCCGGAGACGGTGGACGCGCCGCTGACGGTGGGCACGCCGGAGACGGTGGGCACGCCGCCTGCCGCACGCCGGTCATCGCAGACCGGCTGCGGGTCAGGTGCGCGCCAGGAAGGCCAGGGCGCGATCCCAGGTCAGGTCGGTGGCGACCGGATCGTGGTCGGGCACGGTCGGATCGGTGAACAGGTGACCCGCCCCCGGATAGCGGTGTACCACGAGGTCCGCCCCGGCGGCGGTCATCTCGCGTTGCCACGTGTCGACCTCCTCCGGCGGGTCGTACTGGTCCGGATCGGCCAGGTGCAGTGCGATCGGCAAGCCGGGCCGGACGGCCGCGGGCGAACCGCCGGTGCCGTGCAACAGCAGCAGTCCGGCCGTGTCGCGGCGTTCGGCGAGCATCGCGCCGGCCACCCCGGCACCCATCGAGAACCCCGCGAGCACGGTGTCGGGCGGGAGCCTGTCGAGCGCGGCACGGGCCCGGTCGAGGACCGTCTCCTGCCCGATCCGGTCGAGCAGGGCGAAGCCCTCCTCCACCGTGTCGACAGGCGGCTGACCGTAGAGGTCGGGCACGGCCACCAGGTGACCGGCGGCGCGGAGCCGATCGGCGGCGGCCGACACCGCCGGACGCAGCCCGTACACCGAATGGAAGAGCACCACGTGTCCCATCGGGACATCGTGCCGGACAGCTACGACAACTCCGCACCGGCGCGCGGCAGTCCGACCGGCGCCGGTCGGCCCGCGAGTGCGGCTCAGTCCCGGTGGCGACGGACCGGGCCCGGGTCCCGCTGCCCCGGTTCGCCGCCGCTCGCCTCGGCGATCGACCGGAGAGCCCGGCTGTGGCCCCGGAACTCGGCGATCACCTCCGCGTCCCCGCGGGTCACCGTGACGTCGTAGATGCCGCTGCGTCCGTACCGCGTACGTTCGGTGGCCCGGGCCAGCAGCAGGTCACCCTCCTGCGCCGGACGGACGAAGGTGATCTCACCACCGGCGGCGACGGCGGCCGGCCCATGGCTGTTGCAGGCCAGCGCGAAGGCGGTGTCGGCAAGCAGGAACACGAACCCGCCGTGAGCGATGCGGTGGCCGTTGACCATCTCCGGCGTGACCCGCATCCGGGCGACCGCCACGCCGCCGCTCGCGCTGACCAGCTCGATGCCGAGCCGGTTCGACGCCACGTCGGCAGCGAACATCTCGTGCGCGGCGGTGCGCTGCGGGTCCACGACGACTCCCGGTGCGATCGACCGGACGGTTTCCGGCCTTGATCGGACATCATGTCATCGCCGACGTCGGCGCTCGCCGGGGCACGGAACGTGACAAGGGGCGGCAGGACGAACGCGGGGCCGGCCGACTCTCCGCCGCCGACCCCGCGCGATCATCGCCCTGCCAATATCTCGCAATTGCAAGTCATTGGCAACAGGGTCTGGACAAGCGCCCGGCCGAGTAATTAGCGTGTCGGCCATGAGTCCTTACATCGCCGATGTCGATGCCTGGCAGGAAAGTTGGGACCGGCAGCAGGAGGCATACCTGCCGGACCGGGAACACCGGTTCACCGCCATGCTCGACGCGGTCGACGCCATCCGGGACGCCGCACCGCTGCGGCTGCTCGACCTGGCCGGCGGCACCGGCACCATCTCGCTGCGGGCGCTGCGCCGCTTCCCCGACGCCGAGCCGACCCTTGTCGACCAGGACCCCGCCCTGCTCGCCCTCGCCACCGCCTCGCTGCGCGACCAGGCCACCATCGTCACCGCCGACCTGGGCTGCCCGGACTGGCACACCGTGCTGCCGCACCACCGGTACGACGCGGTGCTCACCGCCACCGCGTTGCACTGGCTGCCCGCCGGACGGCTGGCCGCCCTCTACGGCGAGATCCACGACCTACTGCGCCCCGGCGGCCTGCTGATCAACGCCGACCACATGCCCGACGACACCCTGCCGGAACTGACCAAACGCCTGCTCCACCGGGCACAGGAACGCCGGGCCGCCCGGTACGCCGCAGGTGCCGTGCTCTCCTGGTCGCAGTGGTGGGAGCAGGCGGAGCGGGACGACACGCTGGCCCCCCTGGTACGCCAGCGGCACGCCATCTACCCCGCCGGCCACAGCCCCGAGTGGAACCCGCCGGTCTCCTGGCACCTGAACGCCCTCACCGAGGCCGGCTTCACCGAGGTGGGCACCCTCTGGCGCGGCGGCACCGACGCCGCCGTCGTCGCCGTCCACTGAGGTCCCGCCCCGAGTTCCGCGCAACATCTGGGAAGTTGCTGCCTCATCGGCCGGTGAGGCAGCAACTTCCCCGAAACTGCTACCAGATCTCGGGTAACGGGGAGAAACAGGTGGCGGAGTTCGTGCACGTGGCGGGGCGGGTCTGGGTCTGTGTTGGGGATCCGGATCCGGAGTTCGTGCAGGCTGGCGTCGCGCTGGTGGCCGACGAGCGCGGCAGCGTCCTGGTCGACGCGGGGCAGAGTCCGTCGCACGCCCGGGAGATCCAGGCGGCCCTGGCCGCCGCCGGCCTGCCGGCACCTCGCTGGCTGGTCTACACCCACCATCACTGGGATCACGTCTGGGGTGCCTGCGCCTGGCCGGACGTGGAGATCGTCGGTCACGCGACGGGTGCCGAGCTGCTGCGCGCCGAGGCGGCCCGGCCGTGGAGCATCCCGTACCTGCGGGCGGAGGTGCTGCGCAACCGGCGGCTGGGGCCGAGCTTCCGGGCCCGGGCGCTCGCCGTCGACTCCTGGGACGAGTTGACGGTGCTGCCGCCGACCCGGGTCTTCACCGACGAGCTGGAACTGCCCACCGGCGTGGTGGTACGCCACGTGGGCGGCCGACACGCGCCCGACTCGACAGTCGTCGTGGTCCCCGACTCAGGCGTGATGCTGCTCGGTGACAGTTGGTACCCGCCGCCGGCGCACCTGCGTACTCCCGAGGACGCGCCGGACCTGGCACTTGTCGCGCGCCTGCTCGACGACGACATCGGCTGGTACGTCTCCAGCCACAGCCCGCCGATGACTCTCGCGGCCGCCCGCGCGGCGGTGGCCGGCTGAGCTGACGCGGGTCAGCGGGCGCGGCGTTCCGGATGGGCCCGGTTCCAGGCGCGCATCCGCTCCGGGTAGCCGACCTTCGCCGCCTCGTAGAGCGGGATGGCGTGCTTGCGGGCCAGGGCACCGGCGGCGTGCGGCGTGCCGGTGCGGCGACGGATCCACTCGCCGTCGTGGGCGATCGCCATCACCGTGGTGTCGGTGGCGGTGGTCTCCGGTTCCAGGTAGAACTCCACCCCCTGCCGGCTGGCGGCGAAGCGGGCCAGCGCGGCCAGATCCTCCGGGGTGCCCTCGCGGTCCAGTTTCGTCGGGGTGCCCTGCGCGGCTCGGGGCCGCCGGCTGAACCAGCCCATGCCCGGCTCCTCTCCTCGGCGTACCCCCCAGTGCAGCACCGTCACCTGACAGATCCCTGTGAACGCACTGCCCGTCGGCTATCCGTCCGTGCCGGAGGAACCCGCCCGCGCCGGCACCCCCGTGCTGCCGGCGGCGGGCGGACGGGCGGCGGGGACCAGCAACAGCGTCGGCAGCAGCAACAGCGGCACGACAAGCAGCGCCCGCAGTGTGCCGACGTGGTCCCCGAGCAGGCCGAGCAGGGGTGGCCCGGCGAGGAAGGCGGTGTAACCGATCACGGCGACCACACTGACCCGGACGTGGGCGTGTTCCTCCTCGTCGGCCGCGGCGCTCATGCCGACCGGGAAGCCGAGCGAGGCACCGATGCCCCAGAGCGCGACGCCGACCACCGCGACCGGGCCGGAGCCGGCGAGCACCGCCAGCCCGGCGCCGACGATCGCGAGCACGATGGTGGTGGTGAGCACCGGCCCCCGTCCCCACCGGTCCAGCGCCACCGTGCCGAGGGTGCGGCCCAGCGTCATGCCGACCACGAAGACACCGAAGACCGCCGCGCCGGCCGCCTCACTGAAGCCGTACCCGTCGATGAAGGCCACCGCGAGCCAGTCGTTGGCGCTGCCCTCAGCGAAGGCCGCGGCCAGCACCAGCAGGCCGACCAGCAGGGTGCGCGGTTCCCGCCAGGCGGCGAGCAGCCGCTTGCGCTGACCGGCCGCGGTGGTGCCGTCGGCAGCCGACTCGGCGGGCAGGAACGCCCGGGCCCCGAGCAGGGTGCCGGCGAGCACCAGCGCGGCCAGCACGCTCAGGTGCAGGCCGACAGGTACGCCCAGCCGGGCCGCACCCGCGCCGAGACCGGCGCCGGCCACCGAACCGAGGCTCCACGCGGCGTGGAACCGGGGCATCACGGTCCAGCCGAGCCGACGTTCGACGAGGGCACCCTCGATGTTCATCGCCACGTCGCAGCTGCCGGAGCCGTAGCCGACCGCGAACAAGCCCAGCGCCACCCCGGGCAGCGCACCGAGCACGCCGGCGGACACCCCGGCGACGGCTAGCCCGAACGCCAGGATCGTGGTGGCCAGCGCCACCGCGCGGGCCGCGCCGAGACGCTGGGTGACCAGGCCGGCGGTGGGCATGGCGACGATCGCACCGATGGACATGGCCAGCAGCAGCAGACCGAGCCGGCCGGGTGTGAGATCCAACCCGTCACGGATCGCCGGCACCCGGGAAAACCAGGTGGCCACGGCCAGCCCGTTGAGCGCGAACACCACCGCGACGCCGTTGCGGGCGGCAAGCACAGCACGCGACGGTCCCCCGTCGGGCGGAGGTGTCACGGGGGTGGTGACGGCGGGATCCACGGACGTCCGGTCCTCTCCTTGCAGCGGTACTGGTGACGATCAGACACCTGGGAGCGCTACCAGCACAATCCGATTCGGGTTCTTACCTGTCCCGGCCAGGGCGCGGCATGATGCGGATGAGCATCCGCGCACCTCGGGCGGATCATCGGGAACAGGGAGAACAAAGATCATGACGACGGCACGCAGGCCGGCCACCCTCGACGACGTCGCCCGCGCCGCCGGGGTGTCCCGGTCGACCGCCTCCCGGGTCATCGCGGGTACCGGATTCGCGTCGCCGATCGCCCGCGAGCGGGTGCACACCGCGGCCGACCAACTCGGGTACGTGCCGAACGCGGCGGCCCGGGCCCTGGTGCACGGCAGCGGCGTACGCCTGCTGGTGGCGGTGACCGGCACCGGCCCGGAGGCCCTCGACGACAGCTACCTCGACCAGGTGGTGAGCAGTGTGGCGCGGGTGTGCGCCCCGCACGGCCTGGGCGTCACCGTCGAGTGGGTGCCGCTGCACGCACCGGGCCTGTTGACCCGGCTCGTCGACGACCGGGCGGTGGCCGGCCTGGTGCTCGTCAACACCACGGGCGCGCTGCTGGACCTGGTGCCGCGCCGGTTGCGGGGTCGGGCGGTGTCGATCGGGATCGGTTCGGCCACCGTGCCGTCGGTGGACATCGACAACGCCGCCGGCACCGACGCGCTGGTCCGCCACCTGTACGCCGAGGGCCGCCGACGGATCGCGATGGTCACCGGCCCCCGCTGGCTGGCCTGCGCGGACCGGCCGGTGCAGGCGTACCGGCGGCTGCTCGGCGACGCCGGGCTGCCGGTGCGGGAGGTGGTCGGCGACTTCAGCGCGGCCCGGGGCCGCCTGGCCGCCCAGGAGGTGCTGCGGCGCTGGCCGGACACGGACGCGATCGTCGGCATCAGCGACGCGACCGCGCTGGGGGTGATCGGTCAACTGCGCGCCGACGGCGTGCAGGTGCCCGGTGACGTGGCGGTGACCGGGTTCGACGACATCCCGCTGGCCTCGGCGACGGAGCTGACCACCGCGAGCCATCCGGTCCGGCGGATCGCCCGGGCGGCGGCGACGATGGTGCTGGAGCAGCGTCCGGTGCCGGGAAGCACGATGTTCCCGTCCGCACCGGTCCTGCGCGCGAGCGCCTGACCGGGCTCGGCGGGCGGCTTCCTGGAGGGCGGCCGGCCGGGCGCCGCGAGTGGCCGGCCGGGCGGCCGGTGCTGTCAGGTGGTGAGGGCGCGCAGCAGGTCGCGGACGGCGGCGGTCAGATCGGTACGGCTCGCCGGGGTGCCGGGCGGTGGCGCGCTGAGCGCGCCCGCGCCGACCAGCCGGTCGAACAGCAGCCCGTCGACGAAGGCGCCGAAGTGGTGCCCCTGGCGGCGGGGATCCGGGGCACCCGCACGGGCGAGCAGCTCCTCGGCCTGGGCCCGCAGCACCGTGCCGTGCGCCAGGATCGTCCGCAGCTGCGGCCGGTGCACCGCCTCCAGCAGGCACGCGTACCGGGCCAGGGTCCGGTCCCGGCCGGCGGAGAGCCAGTGATCGAGTATTCCGGCGATGCCGGCGGCGAGCTGGTCCAGGTCGCCCGGGGTGAGCGGTGGGCCGGGTGACGGGGGCGGTGCCGTGGTGGGCAGCTTGTGGTCGCCGAGATCGGCCCGGTCCAGGTCGGCCAACCGCTGCACGACCGCTTCGATGAGCGCCTGCCGGCTGCGCAGGTAGGCGGAGGTGGTGCCAGCGGGCATCCCGGCGCGGGCATCCACCGCCCGGTGGGTCAGCCCCCGCACGCCGTTCTCCGCCAGCAGCGCGATGGCGGCGTCGGCGAGCACCGCCACCCGTTTCGTCCGTCCGGTCAATCCGTCCATCCCGTTCTCCGTTCTACGGATGTAGTATGCCTTTCTACAGATGTAGAAAGGCGGCGAAGCATGGCGGAGCGACACGCGGTGGTGGCCGGGGCAGGCATCGGCGGGCTGGCCGCCGCCGTCGCGCTGCACCGACGCGGCTGGCGGGTGACAGTGCTGGAACGGGCCCCCGAGCCGCGTGAGGTCGGCGCCGGGATCACCCTGATGGCGAACGCCGTCCGGGGGCTGGAGGCGCTCGGACTCGGTGCGTCGATACGCCGGATCGGGCGGGCCGACGGCCCCGGCGGGCTACGCGACCGGACCGGCCGCTGGCTGTCCCGGGTCGACGCCGACGAGATGCACCGCCTGCTCGGCACCACCGCGCTCGGCGTACACCGGACCGCGCTGCACCGCACACTGCGCGAGGCGCTGCCCCCGCAGGTGCTGCGGACCGGATGCGTGGTGCGCGACGCGGACCCGGACACCGGGGTGGTGCGCTACGACCGCGACGGCGAACCCGCCGAACTCCGCGCCGACCTTGTCGTCGGCGCCGACGGGCTGCGCAGCGCGCTGCGAGGTGCGCTCTGGCCGCAGCTTCCGCCGCCGGCCTACGGCGGCTCGACCGCCTGGCGCGCCGCGATCGCGTACGACGGGCCACTCGTCACAGCGGTCAGCTGGGGGCCCGGTGCTGAGTTCGGCATGGTGCCGCTCGGCACCGGCCAGGTCTACTGGTACGCGGCGGTCACCTCACCGGCTGGCGAGACCGCCCCCGACGAACTGGCGGCGGTACGCGAGCGGTTCGACCACTGGCACGACCCGATCCCGGCGCTGCTCGCCGCCACGCCACCGGAGACGGTGCTGCGCAACGATCTCTACCATCTCGCCACCCCGCTGCCGAGCTTCGTCCGGGGCCGGGTGGCGCTGCTCGGTGACGCCGCCCACGCCATGCTGCCCCACCTCGGGCAGGGCGGCTGCCAGGCGATCGAGGACGCAGTGACGCTGGGCGTGCTCGCTGGTCCGAGCGGCGACGTCCCAGCGGCGCTGCGTGCGTACGACCGGGTGCGGCGACCCCGCAGCCAGGACGTCGCCCAGGCGGCGGCCCGGATGGCGCGCTTCGGTCAGCAGCTACGCCACCCGGCGGCGATCGCGGTACGCGACACCCTGGTGCGGTTCACGCCGGGCCGGATGGCGTTGCGCGGCATGGCCCGGCACGCGGACTGGCACCCGCCACAGCCGGGCTGAGCACCGGTCCCCGGCGGCGTTCAGTCGGTGGCGGCCAGGGCGGTGAGTTCGGCGTACTGCGGCGAGGCCAGGAAGTCGGTGAGCATCTGCGCCGTACCGGGCGTGTAGGGCCGGCCGTCCCGCACCTCGTCGGCGGAGAGGAAGACCAGGGCGGCACCCTCGCCGAGCACGATGTCGCGCTGCCGGGCCCGGGTGGGAGCGCAGAAGTAGTGCTTGACCCGGTTCTCGGCGGGCAGTTCCTGGCGCGCGTACAGCCGCAGGCCGTCGGTGACCCGCAGCCCGGTCTCCTCCCGCACCTCCCGCACGGCGGTCTGCTCGGGGCTCTCCCCCGGCTCGCCGTGCCCGCCCGGCAGCCCCCACACGTTCGGGTGGTACGGGGCGTGCGCGTCACGAAGCTGCATCAGCAGCCGGCCGTGCCGGTCCACGAGCAGTACACAGGAGATAGCAATCA
This sequence comes from Micromonospora endophytica, assembly GCF_003236305.1. Classification (GTDB taxonomy): domain Bacteria; phylum Actinomycetota; class Actinomycetes; order Mycobacteriales; family Micromonosporaceae; genus Micromonospora; species Micromonospora endophytica. The sequence goes on from NZ_POTX01000088.1 coordinate 8,289, forward strand.
TGGCTCCAAACTAGGACGGATGCGCCTGGGGCGGCATCGGGCGGCTATGGTGGGCGTGTGATCGGGCTCGGTGCGCTCTGGTACCTCGTCGGCGTGTTGGCCGACGTCGGTGCGTCGAGCATGCTGTCCGGCACCGCCGCGGCGACCGGCGTCCTGCTGACGGTCCTGCTCGCCGCGACGAACCTGGTGCACCGGGTGGTCGCCGACCCCGACCTGCGGGTCACCCGCCGGATGCTGCGCGAACGCTCCGGACGCACCGGCGTGCCCCGCCACCGTGACCCCGACGCCGCCGGCCGTGCCCGGCCCAGGGCCCCGACGACGACCCTCGCGGTCGTCTGAGTCTGTTCCTCCCGCTCGTCGACGACCGCGGCTGACTGTTTCCTGCCCGTTTTCAGTCTTCGGTCGTCTTTCGAGGGGATACCCATGTCCAGATCGTCGATCCGCGCCGCCGGAGTCGTCCGGTGAGCACCCTCTTCAGCCCGATGATGGCCGTGATCTACGCGGCCATCTCGGCGATCCTGCTGTTCTGGCACGCCGCCTGGCAGGCGTTGTTCGGCGACGCCGCCGTGTGGGGCACCAACTGGTCGTGGGTGCTCGGCATCGTCTTCCTGGTGCTCACCGTGCGGACCGTGCTCTTCCCGGTCTTCGTCAAGCAGATCAAGTCGCAGCGGGCGATGCAGGTCCTCCAACCACGGATCAGGGAGCTTCAGGAGAAACACAAGAACGACCGGGAGACGCTCCAGAAGGAGATCATGGAGCTTTACCGCACGGAGAAGGCCAACCCGCTGATGGGCTGCCTGCCGATGCTGGTGCAGATCCCGGTCTTCCTCGGCCTGTTCCACGTGCTGCGGCATCTGAAGCCGACCATGCCGGAGCACATGAAGACGCTGTACGGCTGGACTGTCACCCAGTTCGACAGCGCGTCGTCGGCGAAGCTGTTCGGCGCGCCCATCGCGGCCCACTTCCGCTCCGACGCGCAGGAGCTGGCGCTGCTCGGCGCAAACGGCGTCACGGTCAAGGTGGTCGCCGCGGTCCTGATCGTCACGATGATCGTGACCACCTACCTGAGCAGCCGTCAGCTGATCCTGCGCACCGGGTGGTCGGAGGACCCGCAGCAGAAGATGGTGCAGCGGCTGATGCTCTACGGCATCCCGTTCTCGCTGCTCGTCTCGGGGCTGATCTTCCCGATCGGTGTGATCATCTACTGGGTGGTCACGAACCTGTTCAGTCTCGGCCAGCAGACCTGGGTGCTCCGCAAGTACCCGCCGCCACCGAGCAACGGCACCGGCGCGGCGAAGCCCGCAAGCGCCACCGCGACGTCACCGGCGCCCAAGGTCGGCGCCCGGCCGGACAACCCCCGCAGACGCGCGTCCCGCTGAACGCGAGCCGGGCTCCTGGCGCAACACCGAACGGTGTCGTGCCAGGAGCCCTGGCTCTACGCGTGGTCCCGGGCCCGCCCCGGGGCGGGCCCGGGACCGCGCCGCCGGGACTACCCGATCGCCGTCGTGGTCCAGCGGGGAGAGGCGTTGGTGACGGGAGCGGCCTCGCCGGTCAGGGTGATGCGGGTCCGGGTGTGGCGGTGGGTGCTGGTGCCGATCCAGAGTTCGACCTCACCGGGCTCGACGATCCGGGTGAGGGTGCGGTCGGAGAAGGCCAGCCGGGTGGTGGGCACCGCCATGTCGACAGTGGCCGACTCGCCGGGGAAGAACGTCTGCACCACCGCCGCGCACCGGGTCAGCGCCAACCGACCGCGTACGGCCGGCCGGTGAGCAGCACCAGCACCACCGGCCGTCCGGTGGCCGGCACCGCCTCGATCAGTTCCCGCTGCACCCCGGGCAGTTCCAGGTCGTCCCGGTCACAACCCTCGCCGACCGTGCCGCGCCCGGTCTCCAGCTTGCCGACGTCACCGAACTCGCCCTGCAACGGCGCGACCGCCTCACCGTCCTCCTTCTCCCAGAAGCCGACGAGCTGCGCGACCTTCTCCTCGATCGTCATCCGGCCGAGCAGCTCGCGTACCCGTGCCTAGCCCCGCGCCGGGTCCGGCCGGTCGGACCGGTCGTGGCGCGGAGCCGGTGGGCCGCCCACTATGCCGCGGACCTCAGTCATGGTGTGTATCCCCTTTGTTGCTCGCTCAGCCCTTGACCGCGCCCTGGAGGCCGCCGACGATCTGCTTCTCGGCGAAGGTGAAGAAAAGTAGTGCCGGCAGCATCGCCAGCGACGTGAAGGCGAGGATTCCCGCCGTGTCGGAGGTGTACTGGCTGGAGAAGTTCTGCGCCCCCAGGGGCAGGGTGTGCAGGCTGGCGTCACCGAGGACCAGCAGCGGCAGCAGGAAGGCGTTCCAACTCGCGACGAAGGCGAGAATCCCGACGGTGACCAGCGCGGGCCGCGACAGCGGCAGCACGATGCGCCAGAGGAAGCCGATCCGGCCGGTGCCGTCGATCGCGGCGGCGTCCTCCAGCTCGCGGGGTATCGCGGACAGGAAGGGTCGCAGGATCACGATGGTCAGCGGAAGTTGGAAGGCGACCTGCGGCAGGATCACCGCGTAGTACGAGTTGATCAGGTTGAGATCGCGCAGCATGAGGTAGAGCGGCAGGATCGCCGCCCCGGCCGGGAAGAGCAGGCCGAGGGTGAAGAAGGTGTAGAGCGCCTCGCGTCCCCGGAAGGTGTACCGGGCGAGCACGAACGCGGCGCCGACCCCGAGCAGCACCACACCGAGCGTGGTGCCCAGGGCGATCACGCCGCTGTTGAACGTCTGCTCCCAGAAGTTGCTCTGCGTCAGCACCCGGGCGTAGTTGTTCCAGGTCCACGGATCGGGCAGCCCGGCCGGGTTGGCGACGATCTGCGGGGTGGTCCGGAAGCCGCCGATGATCACGTAGATCACCGGTGTGATCGACACGGCGGCGACCGCGAGCGCCGACGCGTAGGTCAGTGGGCTGCCCCAGGCGAAGGGCCGACGGTTGGTGGCCGAGGGGGGCACGGCGTTGGCGGTCATGTCACTTCGCCCTTCCGGTGACGGCGCCCTGGATGTCACGGCGCAGCAGGAAACGCTGGAAGATCAGTGCCGCGACGAAGGAGATGACGAACAGGATCACGGCCACCGCATTGCCGTAGCCCCACAGCCGGGCGAAGAACCCGTTGTCCACCATGTACGTCGCCATCGTGGCGGACGCGCCGAGCGAGCGTACGGCCGGCACCGAGGTGACCCAGATGATGTCGAAGGCCTGCAACGAGCCGATCATCGACAGGAACATCCAGATCCGGATGGTCGGTCCCAGCAGGGGCAACGTGATGTGCCGCTGGGTCTGCCACCAGCTCGCCCCGTCGATCGCGGCGGCCTCGTTCAACTCCTGCGGCACGTTGGACAGGCCGGCGAGCAGGAGGATGATGGCGAATCCGACGTACTTCCAGGTGAGGACGAAGAGCAGGGTCCAGATGACCAGGTCGAGGTCGGCGAGCCACGCCTGCACCAGGCCGCCCATGCCGAGCGACTGCAGCAACGCGTTGACCGTGCCGGCGTCGGAGAGCAGCAGCTTCCACATGATGCCGACGGTGACCTCGGCCAGCACGTACGGCACGAACGCCAACAGCCGGAACAGGGTGCGGCCGCGGAACGTGCGGTTGAGCAGCAGGGCCACGCCCAGGGCGACGGGCCCCTGGATCAGCAGCGACCCGAACACGATGATGGCGTTGTTGCGCAGCGCGTCGAGGAAGATCGGGTCCTGGAAGGCCAGGACGTAGTTGTCGAACCCGACGTAGTCGGTGGGCGGTCCGACGCCGCGCCAACGGAAGAGGCTGTAGTAGAAGGCGAAGCCCATCGGCACCAGTACGAACATCACGTACACGATGACCGCGGGCGTGGTGAGACCGATGATCTCGAACCACTTGCGTCGGGTCTCGGCCGCGCGGTAGGGCGAGCGCCTGGCGGGCCGGCGCCCCGTCGGCGGCGCGGTCGCGCCGCCGACGAGGTCCAGGTGGGGATTGGTGGCTGTCACTTGCGTGCGGCCGCCTTCATCGCCTCGACTACCTTCTCGGGCGTGCCGTTGCCGGCGAAGATGGCGACGATCGCGTCGTTCATCGCGTTGCCGATGGTGCTGCCGAAGGCGGTGTCCAGCCAGAGCTGCACGTACGTCGCGCCGGTGGTGGCGTCCAGGATCGACTTCAGTGCGGGGTCGGCCACCCCGGCTTCGGCGCCCTTGGCCACCGGCAGGCCGGTGCCGGTCTCGGCGTAGCCCTTCTGCACCTCGGGGCTGACGATGTACTTGAGGAACTCGACGCACTCCGGCGGGGCGTTCTTGGCGCAGGCGAACCCGTCGCCGCCGCCGAGGGCCGCCTTCGGGTCACCGGGGGAGCCGGCGATCGCCGGCACCGGGAACCAGCCGATGAACTTGTTGAGCGCCTCCTTGTCGGCGGCGACGGTGTCCAGCGTGCCCTTGTTCCAGTCGCCCATCAGCTCCATCGCGGCCTTGCCGTTGGCGAGCAGGCCGTTGGCGCTGGTCGGGTCGTTCTGGCCCGGGGTGGCGATGAAGTTGTTCTGGAACGGCTTGGTGTCGATGAACGCCTTGAGGTCCTGGCCGGCCTTGACGAAGCACGGGTCGTCGAAGGTGAGGTCGGTGGAGGCCTTCTTCAGGGTGTCGATCGAGCAGGCGCGCAGCGCGAAGTTGTACCACCAGTGCGCGGCGGGCCACTTGTCACCGGCGCCGACGGCGATCGGAATGACGTTGATGGCCTTGAGCTTGTTGACCGTGTCGTTGAGCTCGTCGAGGGTGGTCGGCGGGGCGGCGATGCCGGCCCGCTGGAACATGTCCTTGTTGTACCAGATGCCCTCGATGCCCATCCGGTACGGCAGGCCGTACTGCTTGCCGTCGACCTGCCAGATCTCGGCCGCGCTGCCGATGTTGGCAACCTCGTCCTTGGCCTGCTCGGTGAGGTCCTTCAGGTAGTCGGCCTCGACCTGCTCACGGATCTCGCCACCGCCCCAGGACTGGAAGATGTCCGGCGGGTCACTGCTGAGCAGCGCGGCGGGGAGTCGGGTGCGCTGAAGCTGGTTGGTCTCGATGCCCTCGACGTTGATCGTGACCGTGGGGTGGAGGGTGTTGAAGTCCTTGGCGACCTTTTCCCAGTAGGTCTTGCCGGGTCCGTCCTGCGAGGCGTTGTGCCACCATGTCAGGGTCACCGGGTTCTTGAACAGCTCGTCCTGGGAGGGAGCCTCGCTCTCGCCGCCACCGCCACAACCGGCGACGAGCAGGGCGGTGGTGATGGACAGCGCTAGAACGCTGCTTGCGCGGCGCTTTATAGCCATCGGTGTCTCCTCGACTAGTCAGTCGGGTGCTTCGGCCTGCGGGGGAGTTTTACAGCCACGTAACGCAGTGTCAATCGGTGTCGATATCGTTTTCGGTTCGCCTGCGCCGCAGCCCGTCCCGCCCTCTATCATTCTCGGCGTGGCGTTTCCGCAGCGTGTCAACATGTCGGACGTGGCCCGCGCGGCGGGCGTCTCCGTCGCAACCGTATCGAAGGTCGTGAACGGCCGGTACGGCGTGGCCCAGGCAACTGTGGAGCGCGTTCAGCAGGTCATCCACGAGCTCGGCTACGAGGCCAGCCTCGGGGCACAGAGCTTGCGCAGCCACCGCACCAACGTGCTGGGCATCCTGGTCGCCGAGTTCGAACCCTTCTCCACCGAGCTGCTCAAGGGGGCGTCCACCGCGGTGGCCGGGACCGGCTACCAGTTGCTGGCCTACTCCAGCGGCGACGTGGCCGGCACGACGGTCGGCTGGGAGCGGCGCTCCCTGGCCCGGCTCTCCGGGACCCTCATCGACGGCGCCGTGATCGTCACGCCGACCGTGGTGGAGACCAAGCAGGGCTTCCACGTCGTCGCCGTCGACCCGCACACCGGCCCGTCGGGGTTGCCCACCGTCGACTCCGACAACTTCGCCGGCGCCGTACTCGCGACGAACTACCTGCTGTCGCTCGGTCACCGCCGGATCGGCCACATCAGCGGGCGTCCCGATCTGGAGTCGTCCCGCCTGCGGGAGGCGGGTTTCCGCCAAGCCATGGTCGACGCCGGGGTGGCGGTGGACGAACGGCTGGTGCGGGTCGGCGGGTTCCGGCTGGAGAGCGCCGCCGGCACCGCCGGGCAACTGCTCGCCCTTGCCGACCGACCGACCGCGGTCTTCGCGGGAAACGACCTCTCCGCCATCTCCACGATGACCGTCGCCCGGGAGATGGGCCTGGCCGTGCCCGACGACCTGTCCGTGATCGGCTTCGACAACATCCCGGAGTCGGCGCTTGTCAACCCGCCGCTGACGACGATCATGCAACCCCTGCAGCGGATGGGCGCGGAGGCGTTGCGCCTGCTTGTCGACCTGATCGCCGGGGTCGAACGCGACATCCACATCCGGCTCCCCACCGAGTTGGTCGTCCGCGCCTCGTGCCGCGCCCTGCCCGACTGACCCCAGAATCCGTGGCGCGCGGACAACTTTGCCGGTGTTCGCGCCATCTGACGGAACGGCAACACCCCGACGGTATTTCCGGAGTCGTCACCGGCTCTTGAAGTACGTCATCGCGCCGACACGGCACGGAAACAGGCCGGGGTCGGCGGACCGTCCCGTCGATGGGAGAAACAGTCATGAGCGGTGTAGCAAGACGTGTCCGCAGAGTCGCGCTGGTGGTGCTCACCGGTGCGGCGCTCGCCGGGCTGCTGACCGTCACCGCGGCCGCCGCCGCGCCCCTCGCGGCACCGGACCGGGCCGTCGCGGCAGACCGTACCGACGTCTACATCAAGGACGTGGCCGCCGACCTCGGGTACCAGCCCCACACGCTCAGCCCGCTCTGGGCCAGCCCGGACATCAAGGTCTGCCCGACGGCCATCGAGTGTGCCGTCAGCCAGAACCCGATCGTCGGCCAGACCAACTACGTCTTCGTCAAGCTGCGCAACCCGGGACCGTACGGCTCGGGCACCAGCACCGGCGTGCTCCGGGTCTACCGGACCACGCCCGGCGGCGGCGCGGTCTGGCCGACCCACTGGACCCAGATCGGCGCGGTGAACGTGACCGCCTACGCAGGCGTCACCACTGTCACCATCCCGTGGACCGGCGTGCCCGGCCCGGGTCACTTCTGCCTGATCGCCCGTTGGGTCTCCCCCACCGACCCGATGACCTTCGAGGGCCCGGACATCAGCACCAACACCCGCAACAACAACAACATCGCCTGGCGTAACGTCGACTCGGTCCAGCTCACCGCGGGCTCGGGCCAGACCACCGTGCGGCCCTTCGCCATCGGCAACTCGCTGACCGTGCCGTCCCGCAACGACCTGGTCTTCGAGGCCGCCGAGCCGTTGCAGGCGATCGGTGGCCGAGTCGTCGTCGACCTCGGTCAGGACCTCTTCGAGCGGTGGCGGGCCGGCGGCGCGGTCGGCACCGGGGTACGCGCGGTCGGCCGTACCCAGATCGAGATCGTGGAGCCCACCAAGGCCAGCCTGGGCAACCTGCTGCTGAACCCGGGTGAGCGGGTCGAGTTCAAGCTGCTCTTCTCGGCCGAGGCGGCATCGGAGAAGGAGATCGCGTTCAACGTGATCCAGTTTGGCCCGGACACCGCCGGCGCCAAGCGCACCGACCTCGGTGGCGTGCAGTATCTGATCAGCGCTGACAAGCGGTAGCTCCGGTACGGCATGGGGGTCGCGGGCCATCCGGCCCGCGACCCCCATCAGCGTCAGCGCAGGCTCACCCAGTCGGTGGCGACCGCGTACCCGCCGACCTGGGCACAGAGCTGGATCGGTCCCGGTGGGGGCACACCGAGCGAGAACAGGCCCACCGCGTCGACCGGGGCCTCGTCGTAGGTGCCGCTGGCCGTACGCGCGCTGACCCGGCCGCCACCGGACGGGGAGAGTTGGCCGACGATCCCGTCCGTGCTCACCTCGATCTCCATCAGCACCGGGCCGGCGCGGAAGGCGAGGGTCCGCTCGGATCCGCTCGACCGGGTCAGTCCCACCAGTTCCTTGTCGCACGCCGAGTCGAAGGTCAGCTCGGCCAGGGCCAACTCGGCACCGACCGTACGCCAGGCGAACGCCGCGCGGGCCGCCGTGACGTACTCCTCGGGCACTCCCCCGTCCTCCCACAACGCCTCAACCAACTCCGCTGTCAGTCGGTCGTCATCGGCCGGCGGCCACGGCTCCATGGTGTTCACCCCCGTTCGTCGGAGCGGCTCGATCCAGGCCGCGGTACGGTGCCAGGGCCGGGCAGTCGCGCAGCCGACGCAGGCAGCGGGCCTGGGTCGGACCGATGCTGCCGACAGGTACGCCCAGCCGGTCGGCGGTTTCCCGATAGGTGAGCGGCGGATCGGCAGTCAGCAACGCCAGCAGTTGCTGGCAGCGTTGCGGAAGCTGGGCGAAGCCCTCCCGCAGCGCCTGCCGCCGCTCGGCCCGTAACAGGTCCTCGTCCGGCGGCGTGGTGTCCGCCCGGGTTCCGTGGTAGGCGTCAAGCGACGCGTCGGACGGGTCGACGGGTTGGACCCGTCGACCGAGGCGGGACATCCGGTAGCACTCACGTCGGGTGGTGACGGCCAACCACGCGGCCAGCGCCTGCGGCTCGCGTACCTGGTCGAGGTGTTCCACCAGCCGCAGCCAGACGGTCTGGTTGACATCGGCCGCGTCGGCGCCGCCCAGGTCGTACGAGCGGATCACCGCGTACACCAGCGGGGTGTAGCGACGCACCAACTCGACCCAGGCCGACTCGTCCCCGCGCGCCGCGGCGGAGACCAGGCCGGCCACCGAGACACCCGGACCTGCCGGTTCCGTACGGCCCGTACCGTGGCCGACGGCCCGACCGGCCGTACCCCGGGCGGCGCTCATCCGACGAACACCCCGTAGTCGGGATGCCAGCGCGGTGTCGCGAGCAACGCCAGCCGTACCGCGTCGGCGCTCAGCCCGCCGGCGGTCATCAGGGCGGCGATCCGACCCGAGACGTGCGCCGTGGCGAACGAGCTGCCGGCCCAGGTGGCGTAGCCGTGGAAGAGCCGGGTCGGCCGCCCCGGCAGCGGCAGCCTGCCCGTGACGTACGTGCTGTCACGCCGGCCGAACGCGCAGGCGTCGACCCAGGGCCCGAACCCGCTGTAGGGCGCCGGCAGCACACCTGTGGGACCGGCCTCCACCGCGGCGACGGCCAGGACCCGGTCCAGCGCGGCCGGCCAGACCGGCCGGCTGCTGCCCGCGTTACCGGCCGCCGCCACCACGGCGGTCGTCGACGGCAGTCCGGCCAGCGCGGTGGCCAGCGGCAGCGACGGCTGGTCGTCGAGGGTGAATCCGCCGAGCGAGAGGTTGACCACCGACACCTCCGGCACGAGCCGGCTCAGCGCGGCCACCAGCATCGCCTCGTCGCCGACGCCGGTGGGGCCGAGCGCGGCCTCGGGGTCGACGCGTACGCCGGGCGCGGCCTGCCGGACCACCCCGGCGACGAACGTGCCGTGACCGCCCTGCGGTGCGAGCACGTCGGTGTGCACGTAGAGCGGATCCTCGTCGTCGACCTCCGGCAGGTAGGCGCCGCCGAGCCACTGCGGGTGCCAACTGCCGGCCTGCCCCCAGATGCCGGTGTCGCAGATCCCCACCGTCACCTGGGCGCCCTCGCCGAGCCGGGCCGGATCGGGCGGGGGCAGCGCGGCGGCGGCCCGGGGCGGCCCGCTCGGGTTGCCCATGATGTTGCCCAGGCCGAGCAGCACATGGTGCGGTTGCACCTTGGGCGCCGGTTGGCCCTGCCACTGCCGGGGATCGCGCAGTTTCGCCACGACCGCCGGGATGTCGGTCTCCGTGGCGAAGAGCAACCGGCTGACACCGGCGAAACGGTCGGCCACGGTGACCTGGTGTCCGCTGTCTTTGAGCCAGGCGGTGACCCGCCGGACGTCCGCGTCGGCGGCGAGCAGTTGCCGGGGCCGGTAGAGGATCTCCCGGCCCGGCGTGCTGTGCCGGCGTACGTCACGATCGGCGGCCAGCGCCTCGGCGAACGCGAGTTGGTACGCCTTGTCGTCGGCGTCGTCGGCGCCGGACGCCGCGGCCGACGCAGGTGCCACACCGAGCGGCACCGCCGCTGTGGCCAGGGCGGCGGTCGCCAGGAGCCGCCGTCGGGACAGCAGGGACGCGCGGCGCGGCGCGGCGGGGTGGTCAGGAAGCACGGGTCCTCCCAGATGCCCGGGGCGGTGGCGCGGTGGTGGCCTGAGCGGCCTGTTTCCCCGGATGTCCACCGATTCTTTCAAGCAATCAGCGTATGTCAATGAGCTGAAAAGACGGACCCATTCCCGGGCCGGTCGCGCCCATTCGTGCACATTGACGATCCACCATGGATGGTGAACTCTTTGGCTATGCCCGACAGCACTGGTGCCGGTGCCGGGATCGCCCAGACGGCGCTCGACAGCGTCCAGCGCTGTCCCCGCGAGGCGATAGCTATCGCCCAGCGGGTGCTCGCCAGCAGAGGCGTCGACAACGACGAACGCGCCACCGCTCATCGTGCCCTCGGCCTGGCCCTGCGGGAACTTCACGACCTGCCCGGCGCGCTGCGTCACCTGCGTCGGGCGGTACGCGTCGCCGACACCGCCCGGACCCGGGCGCTGGCCCGGATGAGCCTCGGCTTCGTGCTGGCCAACGCCGGCCGTACCGCGGCGGCGCTGCGGGCGGTGACCACCGCGCTGCCCGAGTTGACAGGCGCGGACGCCGGGCGCGCCCGGATGCAGCGGGGTGTGGTGCTGCACTACCGCGGCCGCTACGACGAGGCGGTACGCGACTACGGCCACGCCATCGACATCGCCCAACGCGAAGGCGACCTGCTGCTGGAGGCGCGGGCCCGGAACAACCGGGGCCTGCTCAACGCCCACCGGGGGGCCGGCGGCGGCGCCGACGACCTGGCGCGGGCGGCTGCCGTCTTCCACGGGCTCGGCCTCGACCTCGCGGCGGCCGACGCCCGCTGGAACTCCGGGATCGCGGCCGGCCGGCGCGGAGACGTCGCGACCGCGTTGCGCTGCTTCGCCGCCGTCGGCGAGGAGTACCAACGGCTCGCCGTGCCCCGCCCCGCGTTACTGCTGGACCGCGTCGAGCTGCTGCTGTCGGTGCCCCTGGTCGACGAGGCGGTGCAGGTCGCCGCCGTGGCGACCCGGGAACTGCGCCACCGCGGCATGGCCTCCGACCTCGCCGAGGCGCTGCTGGCCCAGGCCCGGGCCGCGCTGCTCGCCGGTGACCTGGACACCGCCACCGCAGCCGCCGCGGCCGCCCGGACCCGCTTCCGGCGGCAGGGTCGCCGCACCTGGGCCGCCTTCGCCCGGCACGTCGAACTGCGCGCCGAGTTCCGCCGGGGAACCCGCTCAGCGGCCCTGTTCACCGCCATGCTCCGCACCGCCGACCAGCTGGACGCCACCGGCTGGCCCGATCCGGCGCTCACCACCCGCATCGACGCCGGGCTGTTGGCCGCCGCGATCGGCCGCACCGACCGTGCCCGGGAGTTGTTCACCACTGCCGCCCGCACCCGTGGCCGGGGCACCGCACCCCGACGCGCCCAAGGCTGGTACGCGCTGGCGCTGGCGCGCCGGCTCGGCGGTGACGAACCCGGCGCGGCCCGCGCCCTGAGCCGTGGACTGGCCGTACTCGACAGGCACCGCACCTCGCTGGGCGCCACCGAACTGCGGGCCCACAGCGGCGCGTACGGGCAGGAACTGGCGGCCGAGGGGCTGGACATCGCGGTCCGGGCCGGCGCGCCGGCCCGGGTGCTCGCCTGGGCGGAGCGGTGGCGCGCCAACGCGCTGCGGACGCGCTCGGCGCTGCCGCCCGAGGATCCCGAACTGGTCGCCGCACTCGCCGAACTCAGACTGGTCAGCAGCCTGCTGGAGGACGCGGTGCTGGCCGACCGCCCGGTACGCGCCCTGCGGGGCCGGCAGGCCCGACTCGAACAGCGGATCCGGGACCTGGCCCGGCGAGCAGCCGGCGGAACCGGTGCGGTGGACCCGCCACGCGTCGGTGCCCTGGCCGAGCGGCTCGGCTCACGCGTACTCGTCGAACTGGTGGCGCACGGCGATCGGCTGCGGGCGGTGCTGGTCCGCGACGGCCGGGCCAGCCTGCACGACCTGGGCCCGCTCGGCGAGGCGACGAGGTTGGCCCGGTGGCACCGGTTCGGGCTGCGCCGGCTGATCACCGCCGGGGACACCGTCGCCGCCCAGGCCGGTGCCGCACACGCCGCGGCGGCCCTCGACCGTCAACTCTTCGACCCGCTCCGGCACCGCCTGGCCGACCGGCCCCTGGTGATCGTCCCGGTCGGCGCGCTGCACTCCGTCGGCTGGGCCGGGTTGCCAACCTGCGCCGGTCGCCCGGTCACAGTCGCCCCCTCGGCCACCGTCTGGCTCGGTGCGGACGCGCGGATCCCGGCGGCCGGGCCGCCGGTGCTGGCCAGCGGTCCGCGCCTGCCGGCCGGGCAGGCCGAGGTGCACCGGCTCACCCAGGTGCTGCCGGACGCCCGCCTGCTCACCGGCGCGGACGCCACCGCCGAGGCGTTGACCGCGGCCCTGGACGGCGCGGGGATGGTGCACATCGCAGCCCACGGCACGTTCCGCGCGGACAATCCCCAGTTCTCGTCGCTGGAACTCGCCGATGGGCCGCTCTTCGCGTACGAGTGGGAACGCGTCACCCGCCCACCCGACTGCGTGGTGCTCTCCGCCTGCGACTCCGGGCTGACCGGTGTGCGCCCCGGCGACGAGATCATGGGTTTCGCCGCGGTGCTGCTGGCCCTGGGCACCCGGTGCCTGATCGCCACCGTGCTGCCGGTGCCGGCCGAACCCACCACCGCGCTCATGCTGGACCTGCACCCTGTCTCTTATACAAATCT
>NZ_POTX01000089.1 GCF_003236305.1 Micromonospora endophytica
GCCAGGAGGACTCGGGGGACTGGTCGGGGTTGACCTGCCAGTTGCGGGCGACGCGGTCGATGACGATGGGGTAGAGGGTGAGGGTGCCGTCGGGGTCGATCCGCATGCGGACGAAGCCCTTCGCGTCCTCGATGCCCTGGCCGGCGAAGAGTTCATTCACGTTGACCCCGAACCAGCTCGCCACCAGCAGGTACGCGGCTACCAGTTGGCTGGCCACCAGGCCGATCACCGGTAGGTAGATGGTGGCTGCGGCGACTGCGGGCAGCGGCCAGGGCCAGTCGTGGAACGGCAGGGCCAGCCACGCCCAGGTGCCGGCGGCGGCCAGCCCGACGTGGGCGATTCCGTGGCCGACGCCGAGCAGCCAGTGCCGGGCGTGTCGTTTGCCGCTGGAGCTGGGCGGCTTGGCGAACAGCGCCGCTGCCAGGACTGTCACCAGCACCATCATCACCAGCGGCACGCTGAACAGGCGCTGCTCGGAGGCTACCGACCGGAAGTCGGCCACTCCGGCTATGGAGAGCATGAGCAGGGTGTGCAGGATGCCGAGCAGGGTGGCGAAGCCGGGGTTCCGGCGGGGCAGCCGGCCGAAGATTCCCCAGCCGTAGCGCCGGGAGCGGGCCGCGTCGGGATAGCGGCCGGCCAGGTCGTACGTCTGGGAGGGGCTGGACCGGCGGGCCAGGGTGTCCCGGGGCGGCACCTCGATCCGCTCCGGCAGCTTGTGCGTCGGGTACAGGTAGGCGCCGCCGCTGCCGCAGGTCACCAACTGGCGGCCATCCGGCCCGCTGTACCGGGCGTAGTGGTGCAGGTCGCCGGAGATCAGCAGCCGGACCCGGGCGCCGGTGGGCGCGACGATGGTCCGGATGAAATAGTCGATCGAGTCGTACGCCGTGGGGTGGTCGACGGTTTTCACCCACGCCGGTGCCGGCACCGCCAGGATCACCTTGCTCTGCGGTCCCAGCCGCTTCGCCACCGTGTCGAAATAGGTCAGTTGCGGATCGTCGACGTACGAGCCGGACTGGTCGTCGAGGCCGAGTAGCCACCAGTCGGCGGGCAGTTGGATGGCGAAGTACGAGCGGGACTGGCCGGTGCGCCAGCCACCGAAGTGGCGGTCCCGGGTGCGGACGAAGAGCCGGAGGAACGCGGTCAACCCGTCGTACCAGTCATGATTGCCCGGGACCGCGAAGATCGTCGGTTGTTCCGGCGGGGTGCCGGGCAACGCCGCCTGGTAGGGCCCCTTGCACCGATCCTCGTAGGCGGCGTAGTCGGCCGACGGATAGACCTGGTCGCCGCCCATCACCAGGGTCTGCGCCCGGGGCAGCCGGTGCCCGTCCACCTCCAGCTCCCGCTGGGCGAGCAGGTAGGCCACCGAGTACGTCGCGTTGAAGCCGTCGCCCAGGTCGGCCACGTAATCCAGCCAGAGCCCACCGTCCGGCCCGACCTGCGTGGCGATCTCCGCGTCGAGGGCCTTCTGCAACTCCCGCTTGTCCAGGTACGCACCGAAGAGGAGGGCCAGCAGCGTACGCAGGCCGGTGCTGATCAACAGCAGCGGCGCGAGCCACGGCACCGGCTTACGCGGCGTGAAGCCCAGCTCCAACGGGTCGGTGCTGCGCGGCCGGCGCGCATCCCGTCCACCGGCCGCCTCCTCGGCGTACGGTCCGCGCGGAGTGTCCGTCGCGTCGCCCGGCGGTTCGGATCCGTGGGCGGGCGGCTGCTGGCTGGCGGGCTCGGGGCGCGGGCCGACCGGGTCGACCGGTTCGTCGCGGGGGAAGGGGTCCTCGCTCACCCGCCGCAGCCTAGTGCCGTCAGCCCGCTCCTGCCGCGTCGAAAGTGCCCCGACGTCCGGTTCCCGACTCGGCAATCCCGCTCCAACCCGGGTCAGCGCGTGCCGTACACTTGACCATCGTTGCCGCCTTAGCTCAGTCGGCTAGAGCGACGCACTCGTAATGCGTAGGTCGACGGTTCGATTCCGTCAGGCGGCTCAGAGGATGCCCTGACCAGCGGAGACGCAGGTCAGGGCATCGTTATATCGATTTCTCAGCCCTGCAGGTAGGCCAGGACCGCCAGGATCCGGCGGTTGTCGTCCTCGGAGGGCTTGAGACCGAGTTTGGTGAAGATGCTGTTGCTGTGTTTGCTGACAGTCTTCTCGGTGACGAACATCCGGGCGGCGATCGCAGCGTTCGACCGGCCCTGGGCCATCAGGGTGAGGACCTCATGCTCGCGTGGGCTCAGCTCCAGGAGCTTAGGGTCGGTGGAGCGGTGGGTGAGCAGCGCCCTCACCACGTCGGGGTCCATGACGGTGCTGCCGGCAGCGACCTTCCGGACACTGGCGACGAATTGGTCGACGTCCGTAACCCTGTCCTTCAACAGGTAGCCCACCGCGCCCGCGCAATCCGACATCAGCTCTCTGGCGTAGACCTGCTCGACATACTGCGAGAGCACCATGATGGGCAGCCCTGGAATCTGCCGGCGGGCTTCTATGGCGGAACGCAGTCCCTCGTCGGTGAAGGTCGGCGGCAACCGCACGTCGACGATGGCGACGTCGGGACGGTGTGTCATCAGCGCCCGGATCAGGGCGGCCCCGTTGTCGACGGCTTCCACAATCTCGAACCCATTGGCCTGCAAGATCCTGATCAGGCCCTCGCGGAGCAGGGCGAGATCCTCGGCTATCACGATACGCACGGCAGTGACATCCTCACCTCGGTAGGTCCGCCCGGCGGACTGTCAACGGCCAGCGTGCCGTCGAAGGCCGCCAGCCGACGCTGGATGCCACGCAGGCCGGTGCCGGCATCGATCGAAGCACCCCCACGGCCGTCGTCGGACACCAGCATTGTCAACTCTCCTGCAGCGCCGTCCCGATGGGGTGCGAACTCCACGGTGATCCTGATCTGCCGGGCCTGGGCGTGCTTGATGGCGTTCGACAAGGCCTCGGCGACGGCGAAGTAGGCCGCGGACTCGATCGGGGCCGGCAGCCGTCCGGGTAGGCGGGTCACCACCGTGGTCGGGATCGGATTGACCAGGGCCAGGGCCTTGAGGGCGCCCTCCAGGCCACGGTCGGCCAGTACCGGCGGATGGATGCCTCGTACCAGGTCGCGCAGCTCGGTCAGGGCGCTGGAGGTCGACTCGCGGGCCTCAGCCAGCAGCTGCTGGGCTGCCTGCGGATCCTTGGGCAGTAACTGTTCGGCCAAGCCCAGGCTCATACCCAGCGACACCAGCCGGGCCTGCGCGCCGTCGTGCAGGTCGCGTTCGATTCGGCGCAGCTCGCCGGCCTGGGTGTCGAGGGTCTCAGCGCGCGTGGTCGCCAACTGTTGAACGCGGGCCCGCAGGCGCGCCTGCTCGGTGGGGCCGAGCAGAGCGCGGATCACCCGAGCGTTGAGGTTCGCCAGGCGTGCCGCAGTGGTGTACCAGAGCAGAAGGAAAACCGGACCGAGCGGTACCAGCGCGAAAGACTGCGCGACGCTGTGCAGCCGGAAGGTCTCCCCCATCGGGGTGCGGAACACCTGAGGAGGCGTCAGTTGATAGATGAGCGGATAGGTCAGGTAGACGACTCCGAAGGCGAAGAACAGCAGCGACAGTCCGCTACTCAACCATATGGTGATCGAGTTGACCACCAACCAGATCCAGTCCCGCCACGTCGCCGGATCGCGCAGGATCGTCCAGAGCCGCGCCAGCCACCCGGCGTCCGGCGTCGGCTGATAGGGGTGGGCGGGCACCGGTACGCCGAGCCGGTCGGCGGCCCACTGGCGGTGCAGGTCGGCAAGCCAGCGCACCAGTGCGGTGGTGAGCAGAATCAAGGGGATTCCGACGACGAGAGCGGCGATTGACACCGAGGTGATCCAGACCGTGGCCAGCACGGCACCCAGGACCGAACCCGTCACCAACACCAGCGACCAGCCCAACAGGCTCATCCGCAAGGCCAGCGCGGAGCGCGGAGCTGGACCGCTGCGTGCGACGGGACCAGGCCCGGAGCGCTCCCGCGAGGGCGAGGAGCCGCCGGGAAGTGTGGTTCCGCTGGAATCGGTCATTTCACTCCCTCATCGCGCATCGTGCCGAATCGACGGGACTGGCGGTCGGGCCATATCGGCCCCGGGCGATCCGCAATTTCCGCGGTGGGGTTTCCTTCACTCCCTGCGGGGCCAGCACCCAGGTTGTCCGTTCTCGGCAATGGAAGCTGGCGTCGCCGGTCGACGGCTCAGCTCGCTGAGCCGTCGACCGGCGCACACCTTACCCGCCGCGCAAGCAGTGTCGGCCCGCCCCCGGAATCTCTGCCGCCACCTCGCCGTCATCGAGATCGGGGCCCCTGCCACCCGCTGGCACGATGCCGTTACTTGACGGTGGCGGTCATCTGTGCGATTTCGTTGAGCACCAGGACGGGCTTGTCCTGGGGAACGTCGTGCGAGCTGCCCTTGGCGATGACGAGGGTGCGGTCGGGCCCCGCCTTGACGAACGCGGCGGCCGCGTCGCGCCAGGCCTGAGCGTCCTGCGGAGATCCGTCGAAGGGTGTCTTGTCCGACACGACATAGATGACGGGGACGCTGTCGGGCCAGGAGACCTTGTGGTACGCCTGGTGCGTGGGACCGAAGTTGTCGGCCGTGGCAATGAGCTGGCGGTTCGCCTTCGTCGACGGCGCCTTCTTGAGCTCTTCGATCTGCGGCGCGGTCATCGTGACAATTCGTTGGATCTGGGTGTCGGTGAAGAATTGCGGCACGTTGGCATCGATCAGCACCGCCCCGGAGACAACGCCGGGGTTCGCGAGGACGAAGTAGTGGGCCACCTCCCCTGCCTGCGAGTGGCCCGCGAGGACCACGTTCTGGGTGACGCCGAGTTCACGCAGACCGGCCTGCAGGTCGGAGGCGGCGGCCTGGGGGTCCCATGGGCCCTGCACCTCCTCGCTGGCGCCCATACCGGCCCGGTCGTAGGTGATGATCTGCGATCCGGTGGCCTGCGACAGCTGCGGCACCAGGGCATCCCAGTACGAGGAGTCCTCGCCGCCGCCGGCGTCCAGCACGATGGTGGGAGAACCTCCGGGCGTGACGTGGAAGGCAAGCTGATGCCCGTTGTTGGCGATCATATGCAAGCCCGCTGCGGGCGCCGCGCTTACCGAGGTCGAGGGAACCGCGGCTTCCGGACTGGCCGCGGGCGCGGCCTGCGGCGCCGCCGAGTCATCACACGCGGCGAGTGTCCCTATCACGGCGACGGGAAGGACGAGGGCCAGGGCAGCCCGATGGAACCGGGAGATTTTCTGTGTGGTCATGGAAATGAGCGTCCACGGTTTCTGGATCTTGTGCGAGCCTGCTAGCCCCCAGTCGGGTTGGGAGTTATCTCTACCCTTCCCGAAGGCGAGTCAGAACCCGTCAGGTACTGCTGGACGCGCATCTCTCCAGTATCCGTCCGGGTAGCGGGGCGCTCGAGCTGCCGCTCCAGCCACGCCAGGTGCGCACGCGAAGGATCTCGGGATCAGCGAGTCCTGCCTGCGCAACTGGCTGGCCCAAGCTGATACTGACGACCCCGGTGGTGGCATGGGCCAGCCGACCAGCACAGAAGAAGGAGCTGCGCCGCCGTCATCGTCAGCTTGAGGTGGGAACGAGTTCCTCAAGCGGGCGGCTGCGTATTTCTCCCGGAAGAACGTTCTCCCGATGTAGCATTCCGGCCGGTTGCAGAACTCGCTGACGACGGCATCGACGTTGCCGGTCTGCTGCCGGGTGTTGAGCCTGTCAAGATCCGCAGCTCCTCGGTGTCAACCTCATCCCACGGCCAGGCCAGCGGAAACGGCTCGGCAGGCGCGGGAAGCCAAGCGGTCACATTGCCGAGAACGACACGGTGACCTGGATGTCCTCAGTCGGGTCGATCAGCAACCGGTCCGTCATCGCGGCCACCGACCAACCGGCGCGGTGGGTCCGCCCGGGACCTGCGCGGCAATCCAATCTGGCTGCCGCCGAGTCAGCTCGCCGGGCGGTTGGTCACGGCTGGTACCGCACCGCGGCGTTGCTGGCCGTTTGATCAGCGTGCTGTCCCGGGGACCGCGGGAGGGGGTCTCCGGTCGTCAGGCTGGGAATGGGCGGCAAGCCACCCTGGCGGCAAGGCGAGCGGGAAATACCATTTGTTCGGTACTTCGCTGTGAGCCGGTGCCTCGGCAAACGACGCTCCCCCGCCGAACCGGTCGACTGCTGCGGCAGCTCGGTTGACGTTCAACCGCCAGCCGCTCACCGCCCGGAAGGTGACGACTCTGCCACCACGGACGACACCGACGTAGCGGTGATTACGCAACTCAATGTCCGTCATCCGCTCCATGCCGGTGAAGTGGACCACGAATTCGATACCGGGCCACGGTTCGTGCTTCGCCGGCCGACCAAACGCATCCGGGCCGAGGTGGACGCCCTGCTCGTCAATGACGAAGAGTGGCTCCCGATGCACCGCGCTGCGGATGCGCTTGAACATTAAGGCGGCGATGACAGCCCCGAACGCCAGTCCGGCGAGGAAGAACGGATAGCGCTCGGACAGGTCCCACAGGCCGACCGCCATGAACAGAACCGGCAACAGGCTGTACAGCGCCAGCCGCAGTGCGGTTCGGAGTCGGCTCTGTCGAACCTCGTACGGCGGAGCTTGAGCCACTCTCATGGCAACAAGGTAGCGGCGATCAGCCACCGCTCCGGTCCCAGAGTCGAGGCAAGGTCAGTCGCGAACAGCGCATCGCTTCCGGCGGCGGGTGGCCACGAGCAGGGGACAGGCCACGGCACCCGGCGCACTGGTTGCCGAAAGATTCTGAGAAAAGTTTTGGTTGGCGGCAACCTGCGGGCGGTGGATCGCATGTACCCGGATGTAAGCATCGATCGCCACGATCCATAGGGGTCCGGGAATGTCCGTACGCCGTCTTCTGCTGCCAGCTGCCACTGTCCTGTTTGCACTTACCACCTGTGGCGGCACGGAGGCATCCAGTCCTGACTCAGCCGCAGCTGAGTCAGGACTGCCGAAGGGCGTGACCCTCGGCAAGGTGGAGTGCGTGGAGGACTGGGCGGGAGCCGACGCGGAGGGCCGAACATCGGAAACGGCGGCTACCTGTTCCACTACGAGGCCGGTACGGGCTGGAAGTACTACGGCGACGGCACCGGATACGACTGCAGTGAGCTCGACCTCATTGAGGCACCGTTCTGCACCTCCTGACCGCCTGCCGTCCACACCGTCGGCATCGGGCCCTCCCGAAAATGTGAGCGGTCACGGTGCCGCTCACTGCTGCCCGTCGGGCGGCCCGGCCAAACCTGCTACCTGATGAGCCGGTTACTCCGTGCAGGGGGGGTGCGGCCAGCCCGGACGCGGTGGCGGGCCTGACCGGCCGGGCCCGCGTGGCCGGCGGCGAGGTGGTCACCGAGCACGGACCGCAACCCTGGAGGTACGCGGGCATCTTCGCCGGCCCCGCCGGCCACCTGTGGGGTGGTCGCCGGCAACCCGGAAGCACCGTAGTCGTAGCTGTCACCCGCGTTGCGCAGCCGGTCGAGTTGCTGTCAGCGTACGCGCCAGTAGGCGAGGGCATCCACATTCTCCTTGCCGACGCCGAGAGTCCGCCGCAGGTGCTTGACGATGTTGCGGGTGCTGGCCGCCTCGCAGGCCACCCAGTACAAGGCTCCGTCATCGCCAGCATCGAGGGCCGTGGTGACGGTCTCCACCAGGTGGCCGCCGTTGTCGCGTCGCGGTACCCACACCACCTCGTCGTGCGGGCGGGTGCGCAACGGCAGGACGCGCTCGCCTTCGTGGGCGTACTCGATCCAGACCGTTGCCGACGCGGGCCCGGCGACGTCGAGCAGACTGTTGATCGCCGGCAGCGATGCGGCGTCGCCGATCAGGTAGACGCGGGTGGGTGCCGGATCGGGCAGCGTGAAGGAACTGCCCTGAACGGTCGCCTCGATGGTGTCTCCCGGCCGGGCCGAAGTTGCCCAGCGGGTGGCGCAACCGTCGTGGAGGGCGAACACGAGATGGAAGCGCCCACTGTCCGGGTCCGGATCGACAAGCGTGTACGCCCGTTGGTGCGAGCGGCCCTCGTTGTCGAACCACAGCCGAATCCACATCGTGGGGTGGACCTCGCAGGTTTGCAGAAGTTCGCCTCCGTCGATGAGTAGCCGTTGGTAGTGGTCGCCCACCGGCTCACTGTCGAGGACGGTGAGCTGGAAGGTCCTTCCGCCGAACGCCTTCAGTACGAGTGCTTCCCAGTTCCGCTTCACGTGTTTCTCCACTGTCGGTGCGTTCGAATGACGATCAGCTTGTCGAGCGGCGTCACGTGCCGGTCGAGGCGGGCGGCTGCTTGCGGCAGCGAGGCTCGGCGGGCGCAGCTTCACGGCTGGCGGGTCAGCGGCAGCGCCCGCACGAGCATCCGGTGTGAGCGCCAGCCGGGGAACGGTACGAGGTCGCCGACGTGGTCGAACCCGGTCCGTTGCAGGGCGTGCCAGACCCGGGTGTTGGTCTCGGCGACCGCGAGTGACACCCGTTCCTCGCCTCGCCGGGCCAGTAGTTCCGTCGTCATCCGTATGCCGAGGCGGTGCCTGCGGTATTCGGGCAGCACGAACGCCTCACACACGGCGAAGGTGCGGCCCGGCCACTCGATCCCGAGGTCGGGATCGCCGACGGTGGTCAGGTCACGCCACCACAGGGTCTCCGGGGGAAGCGGACAGCCTGCCGCCGCCCCGACAAGTCGGCCGTCGACATAGCCGAGAGCCGCCTCGAAGCCAGGGGCGTCGATGGTCCATCGTAGGCGTTCCTCCACCGTCGGTACCTGGTGGTCGGTGAGGTGAAGGTCGTGGGCGTGCACCTGCCGGTAAACCTCGGCGAGAGCCTCGACCTCGACCTGGTCGGTAATGGCAACGACGCTGTCCAGGTCATCGAGCGCCTTGACCGCAGTGAGCGACGACATCAACCCCCCCAGAAGTTAGGTTAGGCAACCCTAATGAAACTCGGGAGGTCGGGCAATGCCCCCGCGCTGCGGATCGTTCGCTCGTGCCGGTGCGGCAGGGCAGTGCCAGGCGACGGATGACCGCATCAGTGGTGCTCCCGGCGGTCGGGCGGTCGGGTTATCGCCCGTCGCGTAGCGTGCGGATGTAGACCGCAGTGAGCGCGACGCCGCGATCCTGGTCAGCCGACAGTTCGGCGAGGGCGCGGGACGCCACGATTCCCGGGATGCCCGCGAGCGCCTGGGCCAGTCGTCGCCGGGCCGACGGTGCCACGGTGCTGGGCGCGAGCCGGTCGACGAGCCCGGCGGCGATCTGATCCGACAACGCGGGATCACGCGCCAGCTCGCTCAGCACATCGGCCGCGTCGACGTCGTTCGACTCGGCGACGATCATGTCGATCAGGGTCGGGATCGCCTCGGCGACTCCCCGGGCCCCGAGCGCCAGCGCGGCGTACCTGCGGACCACCAGGTCGGTGTGCGCGAGGGCGTCCCGCAGAAGTGCGGTGGCCGCACCGGTCGGCAGTTCGGCGATGGACTGCACGGCGCGTTTGCGTACCTCGGCGGCCGGCGCGTCGAGCCCCTCCGCCAGCAGCGCCAGCGCGCCGTCGCCGGACTGCGCCAACGCCCACCGCAGGGCACCTGCGACGTGCGGATCCGCTTCGCTGAGCACCGCCTCGACAAGCGCCTCCACCGGCACCGGGACCTCGCCGACCGAGGAGAGGGCGGCGCGCTGGCGTTTCCCGGCGTGCTCCGACCCGAGCTGGTGCAGCAGCGCGACGATCTGGAGGACGTCCTCCCAGCCGGCGGGTTCCGCGGCATCGATCCGGCGAAGTCGGGTGAGCAGTTCCGTCTCGGCCGCGATGCGTTTCCGGGTCTGCCGGATGAGCTCGTCGACGAGCACGGTGGGGGTGAAACCGGGATCGTCGAGGGCGCGCCCGACCTCACGCAGCGACAATCCCAGTGACCGCAGGCTCTCGATGTGGAAGATCCGCCGGATGTCCTCGCTCGTGTACTCCCGATAGCCGGCTCTGGTGCGACCGGAAGGCCGCACCAGGCCGAGCGACTCGTAGTGCCGGAGCATCCGGGCGCTGACCCCGGAGCGTCGGGCCACGTCACCGATCAACATGGTCGCCTCACCCCGCTCGGCCGAGCTGCCCCAGGGCCACGATGCGCTTCGCCTCCTCGATCGCGACGTCGAAGTCGGCCTCCGGGTCGCCGAGCAGCCGTTGGGTGGCTACCGCGTGCTGACGAACCCGAGCGGTGCGATCGGTCAGCGCGGCGTCCAGGATCGGCACGATCATCTCACCGAGCGCGACGAGCGCCCGGCTGAGACTCAACCGGGTGTCCCGATCGCCGCGCCCGAACTGCGTCGCCAGCAGCCCGGCCAACTCCTGGCGCTCTCCCTCGGGTGCCAGCACCACCGCTGCCCGCCAGGCGGCACGGGCCACCTCGTCGTCGGCGTCGGTGAGCAGCTCCGGTGTGATCGCCGGCCAGGCCCCCGGATCCCCGATCTTGGACAGCGTGTGCAGCGCCTGGCTGCGTGCCTGTGGCGGCTCCGCGCGGAGTTCGGCGACGAGCTTCGGCACCGTCACCGCTGCCGGGTGCCGGGTGAGGGCCCAGGTCAGCATCTCGCGTACGGGGAACTCGGGCTCGACCGCGCATCGTTCGATCAGCTTGTCGACGAACTGCGGGTCCGGGGTGGTGCCGACCGCCAACGTCGCCCGCAGTCGTACCGACGAGTTGTCGTGCTCCAGCCCGCGACGCACGCGCAGTGGATCCGATGCCGGTGTCAACGTGATCACCTCCTTGGCCACAGTGAAGACCCTGTCACTGTGTCAAGGTCAAGCTGCTCCGGCCCGGCCCACCGATGGCCTGATCGCCGCCGTCACTGCATGCCGTGCAGTCGCGTTGATCGTGGCGACGGCACCTGGGCGGAAATCCGCCCCGCCGGTTCAGTCGCGCTGACCGTGAGGTTTGTCCGATGCGGGCCAGGGTACGGCTCACACCGAGCGAAGACGCCGCCATGACCAGGAAGCAGTGGAGGCCCCGGAGATGGAGAGTCGACTCAAGATCCTGGGTCATCCTGTCCATCCGATGCTTGTGATGTTCCCGGTCGCCCTGCTGACCACCGCCGTGCTGTTCGACCTCATCGACACCGTCGGCGGGCCGAACTTCCTCGGCGAGGTGGCGTACTGGAATCTCACCGTCGGCCTGATCGGCGGCCTGCTGGCCGCGGCGGCCGGGGTGTTTGACCTGCTCGCGATACCCGCCGGCACCCGGGCCAAGCGGGTGGCGCTCACCCACGCCGCAGCCAACGTCGCGGTGATCCTGCTCTTCGCCGCGGTCTGGGCGGTACGGCTCAACGCCGATTCGCGCAACGCCGGCGGGGCGTTGATCGCGATCGAGGTGGTGGCCCTGGGCATTCTCGGCGTGAGCGCCTGGCTCGGCGGCGAACTGGTCGACCGGCTCGGCGTCGGCGTCGACACGGACGCCAACCTGGACGCGCCAAGCTCCCTGCGGCCGGTCTCGGAGAGCCAACGGATTGGAGACACGCGATGAGCGGAGCGGGACGTGGCTGGCGTGGAGGTCAGCAGGGCTGGGATCCGCTGGGTGAGTTGCAGTCGCTGCGGGCCGAGTTGAGCCGGCTGGTCGGTGGCCGGCCGGGGCCGCCCGAGGTCGAGATGGGGCAGACCGACGTCGGCTGGGAGGTGGTCGTCCGGCTGCCCGGAGTCGCCCCGGAGGAGGTCGCGGTGGAGGTGGACGACCGCGAGTTGTGCGTACGGGCCCGGACCGAGGCCGAAGTCAACGCCGACCACGGCATCCCCGGCGGCTTCGAGACCCGGGGCTTCGAGTACCGCGTGCCGCTGCCGGCGCGAGTCGACGCGGACACCATCGACGCGGTGATGGATCACGGCCTGTTGCGGATCCAGCTGCCCCGAGCCAACCGGCCCACCCCACGCACCATCACCGTCGGTCGCACCGGGCCGCGTCACACCGGCTCGTTCACGGGTACGCCGAGCGGCGTCGACCCGGCGGCGGACCGGGAACTGCACCAGCCGGACGTCGCCGTCGGCGAGTCCGGCCGGTAACGGCCACAGTGGCCGTCCCGGCCCTGCTCACCCCGGTCGCCGGGCTGGTGCCCGACGTGGCCCGGATCGCCGTGCTGCGCGCCAACGCGCTCGGCGACTTCATCTTCGTCCTGCCGGCCCTGGAGGCGCTCCGGTCGGCGTACCCGGAGGCGGAGATCGTGTTGCTCGGCGCGCCGTGGCACGCGGCGCTCTGGCGCGACCGGCCGGGCCCGGTGGACCAGGTGCTGGTGGTGCCACCTGCGCCGGGGATCCGCACGCCAACCGCCGGTGAGGCGGAGTCGAGCATTGTCGACTTCCTGGCCGCCGCCCGCGCGGAACACTTCGACCTGGCACTCCAACTGCACGGGGGCGGCGCGCACTCGAACCCGTTCGTCGCCGCGCTCGGTGCCCGGGTCACCGCCGGGCTGCGGGCCGAGGACGCCCCACCGCTGGACCGTTGGCTGCGCTACGTCTACTACCAACCCGAGGTCATCCGCTACCTGGAGGTGGCGGCGCTGGTCGGGGCCCCGGCCACCACTGTCACTCCGACGCTGACGGTGACCGACAGCGACCGCGCCGAGGCTCGCGCAGTGCTCGGTGAGCCGGAGCGTCCCCGGGTGGCGCTGCACCCCGGAGCCACCGACACCCGGCGACGCTGGCCCGCCGACCGTTTCGCCCAGGTGGCGCGGACGCTGCACCGCGACGGACACGACGTGCTGGTCACCGGCACCCCCGCCGAGCAGGAGGTGGTCGACCAGGTGGTGTCGGCGGCCGGGGTGCCGGTCCGGCCGCTGGTCGGCGCCCTCAGCCTGGGCGGGCTGGCCGGCTGCTACGCCGACTGCCAACTGGTGATCTCCAACGACACCGGCCCGCTGCACCTCGCCGCCGCCGTCGGCACCCCCACGGTCGGCATCTTCTGGGTCGGCAACCTGATCACGACAGCCACCCCACTACGCGGCCGGCACCGGCCGATCACGTCGTGGACGGTGCACTGCCCGGTCTGCGGCGTGGACTGCACACCCGGCATCTACCCGCACCGACCCGGCGACGGAGACTGCCCGCACCGCGACTCCTTCGTCACCGACATCCCGATACCCGAAGTAATCGAAGCCGCCCGCGAACTCCTCTTTCAGGTGTAAGGAGGGGCCCCCTATTAACGCCTGCTGCATAGGAAGGGCCCCCTATTAACACCCGGCCTCAGCCGCCGTCGTGCGGCGGGTGGTGGGGCACGCCGGGGGTGGCGTCGTGGTCGGCGAGAACGATCTCCCAGGCTTCCACGTCACGCTCGGTGACGGTGGTTGGTGACTCCAGGTGGTATGCCCCGCTGGGCAGGACGCCGGCGCCGCCATGGCGCGCCAACACGGTGAGCTGGGCGGCGACGTCCTCACCCTGATGTTGCTCCGGCACCCGGTGCCAGAAGTCGAAGCCACCGGAATCGAGCAACTTGGCCCGGTCGAACAGCACGCACCCACCGATCCAGGAGACCTTGTACGCCCGCCACTCACCCGGTGAAAGGGCCAGCGCCTCGGTGACGTGCAGAAGGTTCGCCGCGGAGTGGATCTGCGCCCGATCCCACTCGGGGGTGCCGGGTCGGATCCGTTCCGGCAGCGGCCGACCGGTCCACTCCTGGTAGTGCCGGTGCGTCTGGGGCCGTACGTCATCCAGGTAGGACAGGCCGTGCACCGCGTTGCCGACGAAGCCGCAGTCCAGCTCGCTGATCGCGGTGACCAGCCGGCGCAGCGTCCCCGGCTCCAGCCAGACGTCGTCGTCGAGGCAGAGCACGTACCGGGCGGCGGATGCGGTGAGCAGGGCGGCCCGGTGTTCGGCCAGGCCGCGTCGGGGCAGCCGACGGGTCAGCAGCACCGGGTGGCCCCGGTGGCGCAGTGCCCGGACCATGGTGGCCGCGGCCGGGTGCGCGTACCCGGGCTCACCGTCGGACTGGTCGCTGACCACCACCCCGAATCCCGGCACCCCCTCCTGAGCGGCGAGCCCGGCGAGGGTGACGGCGAGTTCGGTGGGACGGTCGCGGGTCGGCACCAGCACGTCGAGCAGACGGTCGGTGCGGAAGTCGCGGTCAGTGCCGGCGGCCAGCGGACGGTTCACGGCGCCTTGCCGGTCAGCGGCGGCGGGGCCGGGTTGTCGCCGGACCCGGATGATGCGGTCGCGGTCGGCTCGGCGGTGGGCGAGGAGCCGAGCGTGGACGTCGGGGTCGGGCTCGGGCTCGGGGTCGCGGCGGGCGAGGTCGTCGGCGTCGGGCCCGCCGGCCGGCTGCCGGCGCCGATCTCCGCAGCGCCCTGCTGACCGTACGCGCGGATCCGGTCGATGATCGCGGAGGTGGAACGGTCCGGTACGTACCCCAGGGTGCGCACCTGGCCTCCCAGGCGCTGCACCAGCGGAGCCTCCGGCACCAGCTCCGGCGGGTAGTCGCCGCCCTTGACGTAGACGTCCGGACGGATGGCTTCGATCAGCTCGGCGGGCGAGTCCTGCTCGAAGACCACCACGTGGTCCACACAGGCCAGCGCGGCGAGCAGGGCGGTGCGGTCCTCGACCGGATTGACCGGCCGGTCGGGCCCCTTGAGCCGTCGTACGCTGTCGTCCGAGTTGACCGCCACCACCAGCAGGTCGCCGAGCGCGCGGGCCTGTTCCAGATAACGCACGTGTCCCCGGTGCAGCACGTCGAAGCAGCCGTTGGTGAAGACGACGGAGCGCCCGGCGCGGCGGTGCTCGGTGATGATCTCGGTAAGCCCCTCCGCGCCGACGAGCGCGGGCCGGCCGTCGCCGCCGGGCACCGGGCAGCCGAGTGCGGCGAGCAGGTCCTCCCGATGGCAGACGCAGGTGCCGGTGCCGGTGACCGTACTTGTCGCGGCAAGCTGCGCGAGCTGGGCGGCGGTCGACAGCGGCGCGTCGGCGGCCAGCGCGAGCGTCATCGCGGCCAGGTACGCGTCCCCGGCGCCTACCGCGTGACTGGGCGGGACCGGGGTGCTGTGGCTGCGCGCCGGCTGCCCGTCGGCACCACCGACCACCGCGCCGTCGGTGTCCAGCGTCACCGCGACCACGTCCGCCCCGGTGTGTGCGCGCAACTCGGCCAGCCGGGACTCCGCCAGCAGCGCCCGGTCCACGCCGGCACCGGCGTCGGCGTTCACGGTGACTCCGGTGCCGGTGACGCTGAGCCCGTCGCGGGTCATCGCCACGCGTCCCTCGGCCGGGGTGGGCTCGCCGGTCGGACCGTCGGTGCGGCGCAGTGCCGCGTCGCCGGGGGCGGCACCGACGCTCAGCTCGGAGGGGCCGTCGGCCGGATCGATCTCCGGATGTTCCAGGTGCAGGGGACGACCACCACGACTGTCGCGGCTGTTGCTGCCGTCGCCTTCGTACCGTGTGGTGGTGCTCATGGCGACGGTGCCGGCGCGGGCGAGCAGCCGGGCCGCCTCCGCGAAGCTCGGGGTGACCACGGTGGGGGCGAGGCCACGCCAGTCGGCGAGGTCATGCGCGTCCAGGGCGACTGTGGCGTACCGGTCCCGTTGGGCGACCAGCCAGGCGCGTACCGGCGCGGGCAGGGCACCCAGGCCGTAGTCGCAGATCACCAGGGCCGGGGTGCCGCCACCGGCGGCGGCCTGCAATTCCTCGGTCGCGCATTCGATGGCGGTCAGCAGACAGTCCACCCCGACGTCGCTGAGTGGATCGTCCGGGTCACCGGAGTCCTCCCGGAGCAGGATCTGGTCACCGGCCAGCATCCGGCGTTTCACCGGGGTGGGGCGGCCGGGTTGGCTGACCGTACGATCCCAGACGCCCGCCCGGTCGAGGCAGTCGTGCAGTTCGTCGCCGGCCGCGTCCGCCCCGACGGGTGCCACCAGCACCGACCGCCCGCCCAGCGTGGCGACGTTGACCGCGGTGTTGGCCGCTCCACCTGCGGCGGAGATGCGGCGGCGCAGGGTGAGGACCGGGGCCGGGGCCTCCCGGCACAGCCGGTCGGAGTCGGCGAACCGCCATTCGTCGAGCATGGCGTCACCGATCACCAGCACCGGGCGTTCACGCCAGCTCTGCACGACGTCGGCGAGTCGGAGGTGATCCGCTGCTGCTCGTGCCATGCCGGCGGATCCCCCGGGCTAGCGGGGTCAAACCTGCCGCCCCATCTCCACCGGAAGGCGTCAACAAGGTGCCCTTCCTAACATGTCGTTTTTGGCCGGCGTTGGGCGGGCAGGGATCTGGTGAACCCCAGAGAGGAGAAACAGCATGACAGCCACGTTGCAGGGCAAGCGAGTCGCTTTCCTGGCCACCGACGGTGTGGAGGAGGTCGAGTACGTCCAGCCGCGCCAGGCGGTCGAGCAGGCCGGTGCCGCGGCCGAGCTGGTGTCGCTCAAGCCTGGGAAGATCACCTCCTTCACCCATCTGGACCAGTCGACGTCGTACGAGGTCGACGTGAGCGTGGCCGACGCCGACCCCGGTCGGTACGACGCGCTCGTGTTGCCGGGTGGGGTGGCCAACCCCGACTTCCTGCGGGCCGACCCGGACGCCGTACGGTTCGTGCGGTCGTTCTTCGACGCGGGCAAGCCGGTCGGGGTGATCTGCCACGGCCCGTGGACCCTTGTCGAGGCGGATGTGGTGCGTGGACGCCGGCTGACGAGTTGGCCGAGCCTGCGTACTGATCTGGTCAACGCCGGTGCCGAGTGGGTCGATGAGCAGGTCGTCACCGACAACGGGCTGGTCAGCAGCCGCAATCCGGACGATCTGCCGGCCTTCTGCTCGAAGATCGTCGAGGAGTTCGCCGAGGGGCGGCACTGAGCCCTGTCCGGTTGCCGGTCGCGTTTGTTAAGAAGGGGCCCCTGCTCTACACCAGGCGTTAAGAGGGGGCCCCTCCTTGCACCTCAGGCATGTTTTTGGTGGTGGGGGAATGTAGGCGCAATGACCACGGATGGCCGTGCGGTGCCGGTGTTGAACAAGGGACAGCTTCGCCTGCTGATGTTCGGTCTGATGACCGGCATGCTGCTGGCAGCGCTCGATCAGACGATCGTCGGCACCGCCCTGCCGACGATCGTGGGTGAACTCGGTGGCATCAACCACTACTCGTGGGTGGTGACGGCGTACCTGCTCGCCTCGACCGCCTCGACTCCGCTCTACGGCAAGATGGCCGACCTGTACGGGCGTCGACCGGTCTTCCTCTTCTCCATCGGGACGTTCCTGCTCGGTTCGTTGCTGGCCGGACTCTCCCAGGACATGACCCAGTTGATCGTCACGCGCGGCGTGCAGGGACTGGGTGCGGGCGGTTTGATCACCCTGGCCTTCACCATCATCTCGGATGTGGTGTCGCCTCGCGAACGCGGTCGCTACCAGGGCATCTTCGGTGCGGTGTTCGGGATCTCCTCGGTGGCCGGCCCGCTGGCCGGTGGCTACTTCGCGGAGACCAACTGGCGGTGGATCTTCTACATCAACGTGCCGCTGGCGATCCTCGCCATCGTGGTCTGCTCGCGGGTGCTGCGGTTGGTGCCGTTCACCCGCCGCAAGCACGCGATCGACTGGCTCGGCGCGATGCTGCTCGTCGCCGGGGTGAGCTGCCTGCTGCTCGCGTTGAGCTGGGGCGGCGGGACCTACCCGTGGGGATCCGGGGTGATCGTCGGGTTGATCGTGGCCGGTGCCGTGCTGGCTCTGCTCTTCGTGCTCCAGGAGCGTCGGACCGCCGAGCCGATCCTGCCGCTGCGGCTGTTCCGCAGTGCCACCTTCGCCCTGGCCAACGGCGCCGGGTTCGTGCTGGGCCTGGTGATGTTCGGGTCGATCATCTTCATTCCGCTCTACCTTCAGATCGTCAAGGGCGCCTCACCGACCCGCAGCGGTCTGCTGATGCTGCCGATGATGGCCGGCATCATCGTCACCTCGGTGTTCACCGGTCGGGCGATGAGCCGGCTCGGCCGGTACAAGTGGTTCCCGGTGACCGGCTCGGCGTTGCTGCTGGTCGGGATGCTGCTCTTCACCCGACTGCGGGTGGATAGCTCGCTCTGGGTGGCGTTCGGCTTCATGGTCGTCATCGGGGTGGGGCTGGGGTTGTCCATGCAGTCGCTGATCCTCGCCGTGCAGAACGCCGTCACGCTGCGGGACCTGGGTGCCGGCACCTCGTCGGCGACCTTCTTCCGGTCTCTCGGTGGTTCCTTCGGCGTGGCCATCCTGGGTGCGGTGCTCTCGTCGCGGCTCACTGCCGAGATGGCCGACCGGTTGCCTGCGGCGCTCGCCCAACTGACTCCCGAGCAGCGGGCCGCAGCCGGCAGCAGCGGTGGCGCGGGCGTGTCGATCAACGACCCGGCGACCATCCTGGCCCTGCCCGCCCCGGTACGCGCAGCCGTGCAGACGGCGTTCGTCGAGTCGTTGCACCTGGTCTTCCTGACCGCCGGGCTGATCGCGATCGTGGCGTTGCTGGTCACCCTGGCGTTGCCGAACGAGAAGCTGCGTGGTGCCGGCCCGCAGGGCGCGACCGGCGGCACCGACGGGCTCGGCGGCGAAGCGCCCGCCCCGGGCGGCAAGCCGCTGGACCGGGAGTCGAAGCCGGACGCCGCCGCCGAGATGGAGGCGAAGTCCCAGACGATGCTCTGAGCCGCCGGCCCTACTTCAGGATCAGGCGGTTGGTCTGCTCGAAGACGTCCAGGTCGGCGAGGGTCTCCGTGACGCTGGGGGAGAGCGGGTGCGGCATCGCCGTGCGGTGGAAAAATCCCGCGTCGCTCGTCTCGTCGGTGACCCGGGCCAGTTGACCGTCCCACTCCTCCACCCGGAACGCGGTGGTGAAGATCTGGTAGGTGTGGCCGTACATGTTGGTGTGGGTGCGATCCGGCCCGGTGTAGAGCGCGAAGGCGCTGACCCGCAGGGCGCGCAGGCCGGTCTCCTCGCGTACCTCCCGCACGGCGCAGTCGGCGATCGACTCGCCGAGTTCCATGGCCCCGGCGGGCATCGCCCACTGCCCGTTGTCGGAGCGGCGGATCAGCAGGATCCGGGCCGCGTTGTCGCGGACCACGGCGCGGGCACCGACGAACATCAGCGTCCGGTCACCGGCCAGGGCACGGAGCTGCCCGACGTAAGAATCAGCCCAGGAGATGCTCACTCGGCCAAATTACCCAAAGGTGCCGCCGTGCGTCCGGAGAAGGCCCTGGCCACCGGAATTGGCGGACGGGATGTGCGGAACCGGCCCCGGCGTAACGTTTTTCGGCGCATCATCGCCATTAGGGATAGCGGGCCTCGCACAGACCTCTCTCCCGGTGGGCGGCCCCGGCGTTCGCACCGCGCCGGGGCCGCCCTTTTTTGCGGGGCGACCCGCACCGTCAGTATTGCGAGACTTGTTCAGTTCTGTCCGGCGGATGGAGAAAACTGCCCGCTAAGGAGCGTTACTCGCTGGCGCTGACCAGCACCTTCCCCACCACCGAGTCTTCGACCGCCTGGTGCGCGGCGGCCGTCGCGGAGAGCGGGTACCGGTGCAGCGGCAGACCGGCCTCCTCGCCCACCCGGATGCCACCCTGCGCGGCAGCCGCCGCCACGTCCACCACCGCCTGTGCCTTGGCCGCCTTCGGCAGCGTGTAGACGAGCACGAACTGCCAACGGGCGTTCGGCACCACGAGCGGGCCGATCGGCAGCGTCACCTCGCCGCCCCCGTCGTCGGCGTAGACGCAGACCACCCCGCCGTGGTGCAGCAGTTGAACGTCGGTGGCCGCGTTGCGTGCGGGGGAGACCTCGACGATCGTGTGCACCCCGTCGGGCGCGACCTTGCGGACCTCCTCGACCACGTCCCGCTCCCGATAGTTGATCACCACCGAGGCACCGGCCGCCGCCGCCAACTGCGCCTTCTCCGCGCTACTCACCGTCGCGATGACGCAGGCGTCGGCCCAGGCCGCGAGCTGGATCGCAGCGTTGCCCACCGCGCCCGCCCCGCCCTGCACCAGCACCGTGTGGTCGCTCAACGCACCCGCCCGCAGGCTGTCCGGCAGATATTCGCCAGCGGTCAGGCAACGGTGCGCGGTCAGGAACGGGATGCCCAGGCAGGCACCCAGCTCGAAAGAGGCGTCACCGAGGCGTACCGCCTGCCGGACCGGCACCACTGTGTACTCCGCGGCGGTGCCCCAGGGCCGCTGCCAGGCCGCCTCCCAGAGCCACACCCGCTCGCCGACCAGGTCCTGGTCGACCCCCTCACCGACCGCCTCGATCACACCGGCACCGTCCTGCCCGGGGATCTGCCACCCCGCCGGCAGCGGAAACTGCCGGCGCATCTTCCAGTCCGACGGGTTGACACCGGAGTACGCGACCCGCACCAGCACCTCGCCCCGGTCTGGTTCGGGCACCGGCCGGTCGACCAGGTGGAGCACCGAAGGGTCGCCGATGTGCTCGTACACGATCGCCTTCATCCCCGTATCCCTCCGTCTTCCGCCCCCGGTCGAGGGCGTTGATCCACCATCGACCGTAGGCGGGCCGGAGAGCGTCCGGTAGAGATTTCAGCCGAGCCGCTCCACCACCTGCGGCGTCAACTCGTCGATCGAACCCAGCGTCGCCGCCACGAGCTGCTGCGCGTCCTCATCGAGCGGGTACGCCCCGTGCGGCACCGCCAGCACCGTCATCCCCGCGGCGGCGGCGGAGCGCACCCCGTTCGAGGAGTCCTCGACCGCCACGCAGCGCGCCGGGTCCACCCCGAGCCGTTGCGCCACGGTCAGGTAGACGTCCGGCGCCGGCTTGCCCCGCTCGGTCTGCTCGGTCGACAGCGTGGTCCGGAACTCGCCGGTCAGCCCGGTGGCGGCCAGCGCCGCCGCGATCAGCCGGGTCGGCGATGAACTGGCCAACCCCAGCGGCCACCGGGCGGCGATCCGGCGCACCACCTGGTCGGCCCCGTCGATGAGCGGTACGCGGGCCGCGTACCGCTGGGCCATCTCCTCGACCACCTCGGCGGCGACCTGCTCGGCGGTGCGCCGCACGCCGAGTTCACCGCTGAGATAGCGGGCCCACTCGCCGGTGCTCATCCCCATCAGCCGGCGCTGGGTGTCCTCCTGCCAGGTCCCGCCGTGCTCCGCCACGTAGGCCCGCCGGACCTCTTCCCAGGTCGGCTCGGAATCCACGATCACGCCGTCCAGGTCGAACACCACTGCAGCTACAACCATAAGGAGGGGCCCCCTCTTAACGTCTGGTGTATAGGAAGGGCCCCTTCTTAACACTCGGCCTCGGCCGGGTGGGGGAGACCTATGGGGTTGTCCGCGGGGATGACCCGGTGGGCGGCAT